>CAKRLN010000013.1 GCA_934359535.1 uncultured Lachnospiraceae bacterium | reverse complement strand
GTGGCAGGCTCTTTGCTTTAACCTCTTTACTTTAGCATGATAATTTGTTAATATGTTAAAAAATAAAAGTTATTATACGGACGAAAAATGGAGGCACTTATGAAAAGAGGAATAGCATTATTATTAGTGGCGGTCATGGCATTTGGAATGACTGCATGTGGTTCAAAGGACACTGGCGATACAGAAAAAGGTGCAGGCAAAGAGGTCTATGCGGTTGAAGCAGGGTCCGCTGGAGAGGAAGCAGCGAAGGAAAAAGGATATCAGTACAACTCCGTAGCTTCTCAGGCAGATGCACTTATGGAGGTTGCTTCCGGAACCTCGGATAAGGCAATTATCGATCTTCTGATGGCAGGTGCGATGATCGGAGAGGGAACAAGCTATCCGGATATGAAGTATACGGACAAGCTCACGACCGAAGAATACGGCGTAGGATGCCGGAAGGGATCTGATCTTGCCTCTTATATCAATCAGGTGTTTTCTGAGTCCTACAAGGATGGAAGCATGAAAGAGATCGCTGAGAAATACGGTGTTCAGGAGGCACTTGTGGAGCAGAAGGATGCAGCCTTTGAACAGTCGGAAAGCGACAGCGATGTGGACTATATTAAGAAAAAGGGCAAGCTTGTTGTTGGAATCACTGAGTTTGAGCCAATGGATTACAAGGATGATTCCGATGAGTGGGTTGGCTTTGATGCGGATATGGCGAGACTGGTTGCCGAAAAGCTTGGCGTCGAGGCAGACTTTGTTGTCATCGACTGGGATAATAAGGTGATGGAGCTTGATTCAAAGAGCATTGATGTTGTGTGGAACGGAATGACGCTTACCGATGAAGTAACATCTGCAATGGAATGTACAAATGCATACTGCAACAATGCACAGGTTGTAGTGGAGACACAGGAGAAATAGAACGATGTTCTGGACAGTAACACAGTCGCTGCTTGGAGGTCTTGCAACGACATTTGAAATTTTTATACTTACATTAATCTTTGCACTGCCGCTTGGCCTTCTGCTTGCTGGAGGTCTCTTAAGCCGGTTTAAACCGCTGCGCGGACTGATTCAGGTGCTTGTATGGGTGATCCGTGGAACACCGCTTATGTTACAGCTTATCATTATTTTCTATGGGCCGGGACTCTGGCTTCACAGAACAATCTGGAGTGGAAATGAAGCGGGACGTATCACGGCTACGGTTGTTGCCTTTGTGATTAATTATGCATGCTATTTTTCCGTAATCTTCCGTGGAGGCATTGAGGGCGTTCCGGCTGGGCAGAGAGAGGCTGGACAGGTGCTTGGTATGACAAAGAGCCAGATCTTTTTTAAGATTACGCTGCTTCAGATGATTAAGCGTGTTGTTCCGCCAATGTCGAATGAGATCATTACACTGGTAAAGGACACCTCACTTGCGCGTATTATTGCTGCGTATGAGCTGACCTTTGCGGGTGCAGCATTTATGAAATCCGATGGACTGACCTGGCCGCTTTTCTATACCGGTGTATTTTATCTGGTCTTTGTTGGACTTCTTACGCTGCTGTTTAACTATATTGAACGCAGACTGGATTATTTTAAGTAGGAGGCAGCCATGGCGATTTTAGAGGTATCACATATTGAAAAACATTTTGGGAAAACGAATGTCCTAAAGGATGTCAGCTTTTCCATGGAGGAGGGGACTGCACTTGCGATTATCGGCTCCTCCGGTTCCGGAAAAACAACGCTTCTGCGCTGCTTAAACTTTCTCGAAAAGCCGGACTCCGGACGCATCTGTGTAAATGGAGAGACGCTTTTTGATGTGGCAGATGCCAGCGCAGACAGGGATGCGGAGCTTCGCAAAAAACGCCTGCATTTTGGTATGGTATTCCAGTCCTTCAATCTGTTTCCGCAGTATACGGCACTTGAGAATGTGACACTTGCCGAACGGCTTTTGGCACAGGAAAAACCGGATTACAAGCAGAACAAAAAGGCTGTTTTAGAGCAGATCGAAGAGCACGGAAAAGAGCTTCTGACACGTATGGGACTTTCCGAGCGTATGGATCATTATCCGCATCAGCTTTCCGGTGGACAGCAGCAGAGGGTTGCGATCGCGCGTGCACTTGCACTGAAACCGGATATTTTATGCTTTGACGAGCCGACCTCTGCACTTGATCCGGAGCTGACAGGAGAAGTGTTAAAGGTCATCCGTACACTTGCAGAACAGAAAACGACGATGATTATAGTCACACATGAGATGGCATTTGCAAGGGACGTTGCAGATCAGGTCATTTTTATGGATGGTGGTGTGATTGTGGAGCAGGGCGATCCGCATGAGGTAATTGATCATCCGAAGGAAGAAAGGACAAAGCAGTTTTTAACCCGCTATGCGCAGGGGTAACGCTTGCAATCAGGAGACTGACGTATTATGATGGAAAGCATCATAAGCGTTACCTATGATAGAAAGCGGGGGTTTCCGATGTATCAGGAATTAGAAAAGAATTTAAGAAGAGCGATGAATAAAGCAATTGACGGTCATGATGTTATGGGCGTCAATTTTCTTGCCCGAAAGGATGGCAAAGAGGTTTTGTACTGCGGGGAAGGATTTGCAGACAGGGAAACAGGAAGACCGATTGCGCGGGATACGATTTTCCGTCTGTATTCGATGACAAAGCCAGTCACGGCAGCGGCGGTTATGCTGCTCTTAGAACGCGGGGAAATTGAGCTGTATCAGCCTGTTTGTGATATTCTTCCGGCATTTGCAGGACAGAAGGTATATGAGGATGGAATTCTTAAGACACCGGGGCGTCCGGTGATGCTCCATGATTTACTCTGCATGACCTCCGGGCTTTCTTATCCGGATGAGCTGACGGAAGCCGGAAGAGCATCCGGGAAGGTCTTTGATGAGGCTGTTGCGCGTCTTGGCAGTGAAAATCCGATGACAACGATGGAGCTTGTGAACCGTCTTGCAGAAGGCCCTCTGGCATTTGCACCGGGGAGCCTGTGGCAGTATGGTACATCAGCAGATGTGCTTGGCGCGGTGATTGAGGCGGTCTCCGGGAAGAAATTTTCGGAATTTCTAAAGGAAGAGATTTTTCTTCCGCTTGAAATGGAAGATACCGCATTCTGGGTTCCGAAGGAGAAGCAGAACCGTCTTGCGATGACCTATGAGACTGTAACGGAGGATGGAGATAAGAAAATGATCCGCTATACCGGTCATCATCTTGCAATCAACAATGCGATGGACAAGGCACCGGCATATGAGGCAGGTGGTGCGGGACTTGTATCGACACTGGATGATTATATGAAGTTTGCGCAGATGCTGTTAAATGGTGGAAGCTATGGCAGCGCGCAGATCCTTCAGGAAAAACAGTTCGTTATCTGACAGAGGGACGTCTGCTTCCACATCAGGATGCCGAGCTACAGCACTGGATCGGACTCGATGGATTTACCTACAGCAATCTGATGCGCAGATGTGTAGAGCCGGAGCGGCACAAGAATCTGTGTGCCTATGGGGAATACGGCTGGGATGGCTGGCTTGGCATGTATTTTGCCAATTTCCCGAAGGAGAAGCTTACAATTCTGATTGGAACCCAGAAAAAGGATGCCGGAACGTTTTCACTTACAAGAAAGATCCGGAATATTGCACTTGGTGCGCTACTGTAATTATGGTAAAGAAGAACAGAAATTTGCATATTGTATATGCTATAATGCCAGTAGGCAAACGATATGAGAGTTATCTTTCATTGGTAACAAAAAGCCGAAGGTGTGCGAGACCTTCGGCTTTTTTATTCCTAATTTTGGCAATGGGAAGGCTTAAGCCCATAGGCTAGCTGCCAACTATTTGTCTCCGTCTAACCATTTGTTGATGAGGTGGCAAACCACACCAGCCATAACAGTGACAATAAACGATATGATCTATATTTTCTAAGAGAAAGTTTTGCATAATAGAAAAATAGTTATTCCGGCCATACACTTCCTTCAACAATTCCATGATCGGTCAGCCAGGCATCTTCGACGTTCAGGCTTTTGGTGTGACCATTTTCATCAATGAGCGTGACCAGGCATTTTGTCTTTTCTCCGGGCATACGTTCCTCGCATCCATATTCTCCATCAAAAATCTGTTTTACTTTCCACATGATTGTATGGGCTCCTTTCTTTTATGTATGAACATAAGTATTCAGTTATTTGTGAACAGATATTTCCATATTTTTTCATATATTGTTAATTTTTCAAACACGGTTTTTTCACATTTCCTCTTTATTATAGAACATGTCGAAAGGACATAAAACAATAATTTTTTTTCATAATCTTTTTCATAACTCCTTTATAAAATCCAGACCACCCCCCAAGGTCTGGGTTTTATTTTTTATGCTTACGCGCTTTGATCTTTGTAAATTCGATCATTTCTCTTTTGTCTTCGGCAGAAAGCTGCCCAAAGTAATAAAGCATTTCTTTTTCAAGTGTGGTATTTATCATTGATTTTTCCCGTGCATTCCTAAATAATTGGAAACAAAAATAAGATGCTACGTAACGTAGCATATTTGAAATGAACATATTAATATGATGTTGCATATATGTCGAAAAAAGTAACGATATGTAGCATTTATAAATTCAGGCAATAAAAAAGTAACAGAATATATAATTCTGTTACATTCTTTGTCTACACAATTTATATCGGATGAATAGAAAAATACTTAACACCTTTTTTAAAATTTTTGCTGGAAGGGGAAAAAGAGATGAACACAGCACAACCGATCCGGGATACGGCAGATTTACAGAAATTGAAAGCATATTATAAAGAAGTGAACCCGAATCGCAGGAATCATGCACTGATTATTCTTGGATTAAATACTGCACTCCGGATTTCGGATATTTTGAAGCTGAAATGGAAGGATGTTTATGATTTTCACACATGTAAGTATCGTTCACATCTGAATATCCGCGAAAAGAAGACTGGAAAGCAGACACGCATTTTCCTAAACCGTAATATCCGGGCGGCTCTTGCGCCGTATTACATGGAACGGTTAGAGAATACCGGTTCCAAGGAAGTGATGGAAGAACAGTATATTTTCCTTGGACAGAAGTCAAAGACTGCGCCCATTTCACGGATACAGGCATTCCGTATTATCAAAAAGGCAGCAGAGGAATGCCAGATCGACCAGCCGGTCAGCAGCCATTCCCTTCGGAAAACCTTCGGCTATCAGGCATGGAAGCAGGGCTATTCACCTGCACTTCTCACAAATATTTACAATCATTCTTCTTATAAAATTACGATCCGTTATCTTGGAATTGAACAGGATGACAGGGACGAGGTGTTCCGGGATATTATTTTATAGATAGAAAGGCTATGCATTTTCATAATGAAATTTGCAGGAATATATCATCAGATTCCCATTCGTATCCATAGGATAGACAAGCCGGTGTTCTCCGTGATGCAGCGGCAGGTTTTTTGGAATTTGAGTGGTTCAGGTCTGTATCCGACCATGTAAAATGCTATAAGGGCTAATTTTAAAGTTCTGTTTAAAAATAACCCGATTTTTATTAAAATTCATGCAGCTATCGCGCTTATAATACTCTATCTGGGCGATATGTTGTCTTTTTTCTTTATTCGCCCTAAAATTCTTTAAAATTAGGGCTATTTTTCATATTACACAATCAATTCGCCCATATTTTTAAGAGTTTCTTTGTGGATTGCTTCTTTTTAGGGCGATTCTATTTATTTTTTCTAATTTTCACCCCATTGTAAAGCACACATTCAGAAAGTGTCACTTTAACAAAAATAATTCATCGGTAATTCATTATGTTTTCTGCTGTGCTACAGAGAATACTGTCCGTATAAAAAGTAACAGAATTATATACTTTGTTACTTCACAAAAGCAAGGAAGCCGGGCTGCCAATTTCTGGCAGTCAGTGCATGGAGGTAGAGCGATGTTAAGACTTTCGGTAGAAAATGAAGAATACATTATGATCGGGGACGATGTGAAGATTGTATTTCTCGGAGGCTCCGGGAAGCATCACAGAATTATGATTGATGCCCCGAAGGAGGTCTCGATTGCAAGAAGCAAGGCGCTTGAGAAGCGGCTTGGCGATCCGGACCTGATCGCAAAAATGCCAAAGTATTATGCCGAGGAGGAGCATCCGGAAAAATATAAGAAAAAGGAAAAATGTGAAGAAACAAAACCGTTACGGAAAACAGTTTACAGGGCAGGACGCCCAATGCGTCCGGAAAGCAGGTAATAAGCAGATGAACCTAGGCATCCGCTTTATTATAAATCATTAATACGAACACGTTGCAAATGGACTTGTGACGTAAAAACATGGAGGTATACAAATGGTAGTACAACACAATTTACAGGCAATGAATGCCAACAGAATGTTAAATGTAACAACAGGAGCACAGGCAAAATCAACAGAGAAATTATCTTCCGGATATAAAATCAACCGTGCAGCAGATGATGCAGCAGGACTTTCTATTTCTGAGAAAATGAGAAGCCAGATCCGTGGTTTAAATAAAGCATCCGATAATGCGCAGGATGGTATTTCCATGATTCAGACTGCTGAAGGTGCTTTAAATGAATCCCAGTCTATTCTTCAGAGAATGAGAGAGTTGTCTGTTCAGGCATCCAATGGTACGGAGACAGATGATGACCGTGAATCTGTACAGAACGAGATCTCACAGTTACAGGAAGAGCTGACAAGAATTTCCGATACAACAGAGTTTAACACCATGAAGTTACTGGATGGAAGCCAGGCAGGACCAAAAGGAGTATCTACAACAGGAAACACAACAACAAGTGCTGTAGTAGCAAAAACAGCAGCAGCATCTGTGACTACGACAGCAGCAGATATGTCTACATTTACATTGGCAGATGAAACCATGAACATTGATGGTGTTGATGTTAAGGTTGAGTGGTCAAAATTATCAACAGACGATCAGGCTGCATTAAAGAAGAAATGGACTGGAACAGCTGGAACAGACTTTTCAACAGATGATGCAAAAAAAGCAGCAGAAATCATGGAAAATGCGATTAATGATGCAATTTCAAAATCTGGTTACAATGTAAGCTCTGTGTCGGTAACATCAGCTGGAACAGGTGCATTTACAATTAAATCTGGTTCAACAGGGACAGATGCGAGCATAACCAGCGGAAATAATACGGGTTATGTTGGAAAAATGACAAATGGTACAACGGCTACAGCTGGTGTTAAGACAACTGGTACAACAAAGTATAATGGAGATTCCATTACAGCGGGCACAAAGTTTTCCTTTGATATTGGAGGAACTGTTATCACTGCATCAACAGCTCAGGCTATCACAGCAAATACAGAGGATTTATCCGACGTTGCGACTAAACTGCAGACTGACATTAATACTGCGATTGCAACAGCAAATACCAATAAAGCAAAAGGTGATGAAGGATATATTGAGGATGTAACAGTTGAAGCTACAAGTGAAGGCCGTCTTGTATTTAGCAGTCCAAGCGGAAGCTTGTCTTTCTTATCGAATGATGCGACCAAGGCTCTTGGTATTGATGCAGCATCTACAAAGACAGCAGCAAATGGTGGAATTACACTTCAGATTGGTGCAAATGAAGGCCAGACAATGAACTTTGGAATTAATAATATGAGCGCAGAATCTTTAGGTGTTGGTGCCGGAAAAGTAGATTTAAGCACTCAGAGTGGAGCACAGAAAGCTACTACAACAATCGATGATGCAATTAAGAGAGTTTCAGCAGAGAGAAGTAAATTAGGTGCTGTTCAGAATCGTCTGGAGCATACAATCAGCAATCTGGATAACATTTCTGAGAACACCACATCCGCTGAGTCAGCAATCCGTGACACAGATATGGCAGAAGAGATGGTAAACTACAGCAAGAACAACATTCTTGCACAGGCAGGTCAGTCTATGCTTGCACAGGCAAACCAGTCCAACCAGGGTGTATTATCATTACTTCAGTAATTATATATGCATTGATAAGAAATTTTTACAGGAACCGGAAGAGGGAGAAGTCCTTCTTCCGGTTTCTATTGTTATGGGCGGAATAAAATCGAATGGATTGGATATCATAGAATCGATGCAAACGGAATGCAACGAAAAACAGAATCGTTTGATTTGATCTACAACGAAAAGAAAAATCGTTGCATGTTTGGGACTGCTATTCTATAATGGAAGGAAAGAAACGTACTACACTGGGAAAGGCAGGAGGATTATATGAGGGAAAATAGAAATCCGGAGTATAAAGAAAATGATCATTCCACCACCTATATGAAAACAATAAGTGCATTTGCTAATTATGAAGGAGGACAGATCATATTTGGAATTACAGATGATGGAAAAGTAGTTGGATTTTCCGATCCACAGGAAATATGTCTGAATCTTGAAAACCGGATTAACGATAGCATTAAGCCAGTGCCAGAGTATTCTTTGGATATACGGGAAGATACAACCGTTGTTCTTACAGTAGAAGAGGGATTGTACAAACCATATTTATATAAAGGAAAAGCATACAAAAGAAATGATTCTGCGACTATTGAAGTTGGGAGAATGGAATATAACAGGCTTGTTTTGGCAGGAAGAGATCAATCATATGAAGAGATTCCCGCAAGAAATCAGATGTTGACCTTTCAAAGATTGGAACAGGAATTGATCCGTGTTATGGGAATCGGGAAATTGAATCAGGATATTCTAAAGACATTGGAATTGTATACGGATAAAGATGGATTTAACATTGCAGCAGAGCTTCTTGCAGATCAGAACGGCTTCCCAGGTGTGGACATTGTGCGGTTTGGCAACAGCATTGATGAAATTATGGAAAGAAAAGTCATAGAAAAGGTATCAGTTTTGCAAATGATGGAGCAAAGTGTACAGATGTTTCAAACCTATTATCAATATGAAAAGATAGAAGGCACGAAACGGGAGATTGTTGACAAAATACCAGCAAAAGCATTTCGCGAAGCAATTGCAAATGCGCTGGTGCATCGTACATGGGATGTAAAAGCTTCTATTAAGGTCTGTATGTATACAGATCGAATGGAGATTATTTCACCAGGAGGCCTGCCGGAAGGAATGGGAGAAGAAGAGTATTTGAATGGACAGGTTTCCATATTGAGAAATCCGATACTTGGAAATGTTTTTTTTAGGCTGAAATATATTGAAAAATTTGGAACAGGGATTCTTCGTATCAATCATGCGTATGCGGAGTCAGTTGTAAAACCACAGTTTCATTTTTTTGAAAATTCCATACAGATTACACTTCCAGTCATTCAGGGAGCAGAAAGTTACACAGAAGCAGAAAAAATCTTATTAGATTTATTAAAATCAGGAAATCCAATGGCGAGGCTGCAGCTGGAAAAGGCATCGGGATTTACGAAAGATAAGACAATCCGGGTGTTGAATCAGTTACTTGAAAAGCAGATTATCAGTAAAAAGGGATCTGGAAGAGGGCTTCGCTATTATAGAAATTAAAGAAACGATTTCATAATTGTGTATCTATAGTCATAAGAAAATATAATAGTTATCGTTTGGATAAACGGAAAGAGAGTGAGGATTATGGACGTAAGACAAAAGAGAAATGCAGTGCTTGGGGCACAGCTTGTCAAGGCATTGGAGAGCAGAAACATGGAGGCTTATTATGTGGAAACAAAGGAAGAGGCGGTCAAAAAAGCACTAGAGCTGATTCCGGAGGGAAGTACGATTTCCATGGGTGGCGCAGCTTCTGTAAAAGAGTGCGGACTTTATCAGGCATTATCAGATGGAAGGTATCAGTTTTATGACAGGGATAAGGTAAGCACACCAGAGGAAAAGGAAGCGATCGCCCTGAAAGCATTTTCCTGCGATTATTTCCTGGGAAGTGTGAATGCGATGAGTGCAGATGGTGTATTTATTAATATTGATGGCAATGCGAACCGTGTGGCAGCATATGCGTATGGACCGAAACATGTACTGCTGATCGTTGGCATGAATAAGGTTGTAAAAACGGAAGCCGATGCATTAAGCAGGGCAAGAAATGAGGCAGCACCAGTCAATGCACAGCGGTTTGGAATTGAGACGCCATGTGTCAGGAATGGAAGCTGCTTTGACTGCAAGAGCCCACAGTGCATCTGCTGTCAGATTCTGACGACAAGATTCAGCAGGGTAAAAGGCAGATTTCAAATTATTCTTGTCGACGAAGCACTTGGCTTCTAGGGATAATCTGTCAATATTTGTCGATGAGTGCTTACTTTAGCCTCTGTGCAATTGATTTTGCACAGGGGCTTTATTACAATAAGGCTATGAAAGAAAAACGACAAAGGATAACAGGAAAAAGAATATCGGGAAAGAGAATATCTGGTGCATTGTTTATCGCGGTGCTGCTTGTGGCAGTTATTGTTTGGGACAAGACTGGAGCCGGGGAGAAAACCGCGGATGTTGTCCCACTTCCGGAATTAATTATTGGAAGTGATGACTATGAGCCATATAACTATATTGACCCGGATGGGAATCCAGCTGGAATCGATGTGGAAATCGCAGAAGAGTTATGCAAAAGACTTGGGGTTAGACCGGTGTTTAAACAGGTTCCGTGGGAACAGAAGGATATGTATTTAAAGAAGCAGAAGGTAGACTGTCTGTGGGGCTGCTTTACGATGAGCGGAAGAGAGGATCAGTATGAGTGGGCAGGACCGTATATGTACAGCCGGGAGGTGGCAGCGGTGTCGAAGGAGAGCGGGATTCATTCGCTGGCAGAGCTTGCCGGGAAACGGGTTGCAGTTCAGGCAACGACAATACCGGAACAGATTCTTATTACGGGGGTGGATGACCGGATCTCGCAGGTGCAGTGTGTATATAGTCTGTCAACGATGGAGGAGCTGTATGCAAGCTTAAGAAAGGGCTATGTCGATGCCATTATGGGACATGAGAGTGCGCTTGGAACATTTGTTTTGACAAATTCCGGGCAGTTTGAGATTCTGCCGGAAAGTCTGTATGAGTCGAGTCTTGGTGTGGCATTTGAAAAAAATACGCATGCAGAGCTTGCTAAGAGGATGACACAGGAGTTTGAGAAGATGAAGGCAGATGGAACGATCGGGGCAATCGCAGAAAAATACGGACTTGATAGCTATGCCGCAGCAGGAGATACAGAGCAATGAAGGAGCTTATAAGACAACCGGAAAAAAGAGGGAAACTTGTGGGAATGATACTTCTTATGACAGGAGTGCTCTTCGTGGTGGGCTTCCAGCTTCTGACCTGGTATGATCTGACAAGACTTGGAAATGTTGCAGATAAAGCACTTGCTTTTACCCAGGAGCGGGTTCAGACCTTTACGGATTTTAAGGAAAACGACAAGATCAAAAGTCTGTACCGTCTTTTGGACAAGACAACAGAATTAAGCAGGCAGCTTGCGGAGGACAAGGCAGATCGTGAGCAGTTTTTAGAGCAGTATATATATGAGCAGAGAATCGACGGAGTACTGATTTTAGATGAAGAGCTTGGCTGTGTCAAACAGATGGGGGAGCCTGTGGATGCATATTCGTTCTGGAAGGATACATTTTGCAGCAAGACGATCCGTGATATGATCGCCTACCCTAAGAAATCCTTTCTGACGCGGGTGGAAAAAGAGGGGGAAACCTATGATCTTGCGATAGTATCACGCAGGGATGAAAAAGGTCTTATCCTCTGTTATGTGCAGAAGAGCAATACGGAGGGAATGGATGGAGATATTTCCATGAAGAAGCTGCTTGGCGGGTTTACCTTTGAGATGAAGGGAATTGCCGTAGTGACAGATGGAAAGAGAATTGTGACAACCAATGCGAAACAGCTTCAGCAACAGGCAGTCTCACAGTGCAGCGGACTTTATGATGGCTCTTTTGCTATGGACAGGCATGGATTATTCCACGTAAAGGGTGCAGACGAAAGCTGGTATGGAAAAACAAAGCGGATGAAGGGCTACAAGATCTATGTCTGTTTTCCAGCTTCCGCGGTGTTTGCGTTTCGTACCAAGGTGTTTTTGATTGGAATCGTAAGCAGCTTCTCTGTATGGATCTTATTGTCCCAGCTCCGCGAAAGAATGGTGCGCAGCAATATGCGGCAGCTTGAGGAGTATCAGAAGCGCCTGAAGGAGAGTGCAGAACAGGCCGAGCGTGCAAATATTGCAAAAACAGATTTTTTACGGCGCATGAGCCATGATGTCCGGACACCGATCAATGGGATTCGCGGGATGGTGGAAATCTGCCGCTATTATATGGGGAATGAGAAAAAGCAGGCGGAATGTCTGGACAAGATTATGATTTCTTCAGGCTTCCTTTTAGATCTTGTCAATGATGCACTTGATATGAATAAGCTGGAATCCGGGAAGATCTATTTTGAGTATAAGCCGTTTATGCTTTCTCTGGTGTTAAGGGATGTGGAGACAATGGTTGAAGCGCAGGCAAGAGAACAGGGAATCCGGTTCGAGGTGGAGGAGGTGGCAGTTACACATGAACATCTGGTTGGCAGTGTGCTGCATTTAAGACAGATCCTTCAGAATCTTGTATCCAATGCCATAAAATATAATAAGCCAGGCGGGAAAGTTACTGTGTGGTGCAGGGAGACAGACTGCTGGGAAGAAAGAAGTGCTGTCATGGAATTTGTGATCATGGATACAGGTCAGGGAATGAGCGAAGAATTTCAAAAGCATGCATTTGAGCCGTTTGCGCAGGAAAAGGAGACGGCACGTACCGATTATCAGGGAACTGGTCTTGGGCTTGCGATCACGAAAAAGCTTGTCGAACAGATGAAGGGGGAAGTCCGGTTTGTAAGTAAACAGGGGATAGGAACAACATTTACCGTATGTATTCCATTTGATGTGGATACAAGCGGGGAAAAAGAGGAAATATGTGGAAAGGTTCCAATTGAAGAGGCACTTGCCGGACTTCGCATTCTGGTTGTTGAGGATAATCAGACGAATATGGAAATTGCTCATTTTATGTTAGAGCATGCAGGGGCAGAGGTTGTGGAAGCCTATAATGGAAAAGAGGCAGTGACGATTTTAGAAGGATCAGAGCCGGATTCGATCGATGTAGTGCTTATGGATATTATGATGCCGGTGATGAATGGACTAGAGGCCGCAAGGCGGATCAGAAGCTCGAACCGCAGCGATGTCCGGGAGGTTGCAATCATTGCGATGAGTGCCAATGCATTTGCAGATGATGTCCAAGGAAGCTATGAGGCCGGAATGAATTACCACCTGTCCAAGCCAATTGAGCTTGAGCAGGTGGTAGAAGCAGTTGCGCAGAGCAGGAGATAGTTAAAATCCAGGTTTACCAGATGCCATGCTTTTTGCGAAGCTGATAGTACATTTCATTGTCCATTGCCATAACCTTTTCGATTGGAACTGCTTTTAATACGGGCATTTTCATCTTATATTTCGTCCAGAAAAAGGCATAGATTCCGAGCGCAAGAATGGTGATTCCTGTAATTGCCCAGATCATAAGACGTTCATGCGGATCGGTTGAGATGTAGAAAATCATGTAGGAGGTTCCGATGATACCGATGATTGGAAACAGCGGGCCACACGGTACCTTGAAGCTTCTTGGGGCATGCGGCAGCTTTTTGCGCAGGATCAGAATATCCATATGTGCAAAAATGTAGGTAATCATCCAGAATACAGAGCCGACTAAGATCAGAAATTCGATCATATCCGAAGATCCATCGCTGATATAGGCAAAAATAAACATGGAGACAGAGATTGCAATGACTCCGATATATGGAACACCGCGTTTGTTTGTTTTGGCAAATACCTGTGGCAGCATATTCATTTTTGCCATACCCTGTCCGATATAGGCAAGTCCGTTGACACCGGAATTCTGTGTGCTGATAACAGCAAGGGCTGCGACAAATGCCATCCAGATTTTGCCGGCTTTTCCAAGCAGAAGCTCTCCATAAAGCATATGAGGTGCTGCAGAATTGGCAAGCTCATTCCATGGCGTATAGTGGTAGAAGCCGAGAACCATGATCGCCTGCATAATAAGAATTACGATCAGTCCGAGTGCCATGCCAAGCGGGACATTGCGTTTGGCATTTTTTACCTGGCTGGAAATCGGAATTGCGAATTCTGCTCCGATAAAAAGCCAGAAAGCAGTGGCAGTCATGGAGATTACTTCTCTGGGACTGGATGCCATACATGCAGGCTGTGAGATTACGGTTCCGGTTCCGAGCTTAAGGATGCCGATCAGCCCCATCAGAACCATGGAGCCGACTAACAGAAAAGCAACGAGATCCTGTACCTTTGCGAACATGTCAACACCGATCAGATTGGTTGCCATAACGACAATCATCATGACAGCAGTGTATACAATGCTTGGGATTGGAAGCGGGATGACCTGTGACATAGCATAGGCGAAGATGGATGCCTCGACACCTGCGGATAAGATATTACAGATCAGATAACCGCCAACCATGGAAATGATTGTTGGAAGTGGTCCCATGCAGGCGAGGGTATACTGAGCAAGACCACCGGTTATATTGGGCATAAGCGCATTTAATTCGGAAAGTGAGCCGATTGTTGTCATATTCAAAAGACAGGCAGCGACCATGGCACCGATAAATACGATGCCGACCTCACCCGCACCCTGGCCAAGTGATACAAGACAGCTTGTTGCAATGACGAGTCCGACAGAGGTGGAAATGACACTTCCGAGACCTAATTTTTTCTCTTCCATAAGCCGCTCCTCCTACAATGCATCGATACCTTCATCACCGGTACGTACCTTGATGACATTGTCGAGTGAGTAGACGAATATTTTTCCATCGCCGATGTGTCCGGTGTAGAGAATCTGCTTGACAGCCTCAACAATCTCGCGTACCTTTCCGGTTTCCACAACAAGGCTGATCTGCTGCTTCGGAAGCAGGACAAGCTCTTCATTTTCTTCGATTGCATATTCTGCGGAGCCCTTCTGGATGCCGCAGCCTAACACCTGTGAGACCGTCATGCCGCGGACACCAAGATGTCCTAATTCTTTCTGCAGCTCCGTAAATTTGGTAAAGCTGGTAATGATCTCTATTTTTGATAAGCCAGAAGCCATAATATATCCTCCTTTGTTTTGTTATGCATTTGCCATATAGTTCAGATAATTTTCCGGGGTAAGTCCCATGAAGCTTTTGAATTCCTTTACCATGTGGGACTGGTCATAGTAACCGCTGTCTTGTGCCAGCTTATAAAAGGCAGTGTTTTTATGCTGTGCCATTTCATCCAGTGTGTTCTGGAAGCGGACGATTTTTTCGAAGGTTTTCGGACTGATGCCATGCATTTCATGAAAGCTTCTGCGTACATAACATTCGGAATATCCAGTTTCTGTGGAAATATCCTTAATGGAGACCGTTCCCTTTGTTTCGTAAATCCGCCTGCGGATATAGCCTTCGATTGCTTCCTTTGCGTCAGGGGTGCTTTCGGTGCTTCCCGTCAGCTGGAACAGCCGCAAGACAACTGCGGCGCGTGAAGGAAGGTCAGAGGCTTCATAAAGTGCTTCATCAATATTCATTCCATAAGCATCAGACGGAATTTCAATATCGGTATTGATAATGTCGTTGATCTGGATGTCTTTTGGAAGAAGACACTGTCCCGGCTGGAACCGGACTCCAAAATACATCCGGTTTTTATCAAAGGGCCAGTATTTCATTTTGAGCACGGTGCCGCCGAGATAGCAGCGCACATCATGTTCACCAATCCCATATAAAAGATCGACGCAGCCATCTGGTACCGCATTGATCGGGCGTGCCTTTGGCTCTTCCCAGAAAGCATAGTATTCAAAGATACCGGGTTTTGTTGCCCGTATGCTTTCATATCCTTTCGCATTTTTCTGTACAAATGGCTGCATCAGATTCATAAAAATCACACCTCTTATGCCATGTCAGGTTTATCCCATAAAGGCAGTGTGACGCCGATTCCTTTCATTATTGCATTTTTGTAGACCTCATGGCCCCATGCAATATCCTCTACCGGCATACCGCCTACGGAGAAGATGATGATCTCATCATCACTTTCCCTTCCGACATGCTTTCCTGTAATAATATCTGAGATGTCGATAATATCTTCGCGTGCTGCCAGTCCTTCGTGTACGAGGTCAGTAAACAGTGATCCAACGATGCAGACGGTATCGTAGGTTGGATAAGGGTATTCCTCTTCCCATGCCTCATAGAGTGCGTAGTTGTCAACGACCATTTTGGTTCGTTTTGCAACAAACTCTTTGCTGTCAAATCTTGCTGCGGACGGCATGGAGATCAAAGCTCCTTTTTTCACCCATTCCTCCTTGATTTCAGGGAAGGTGGATACGTCGTTTAACACGGTCGTGGTAAAGCTGATAATATCGCTGTCCCGGATTGCTTCTTCATTGTCCTTGCAGACAATAATCTCTTTGAGCTGTGGATATTCTGCCTTTGCCCAGGCAGTGAAATTCTCTAAAGATTTGGCACCTCTTCCCTTGACCTTTAAGGTCTCAAGCTTCGGGCAGACTGCCATGAAAGCTGCAAGGGAGGTTTTTCCCATAACACCAGGTCCGATGATGGAGACAACCTTGGAATCCTTTCTTGCGAGGTATCTTGCACCGACACCCGGAATTCCACCGGTGCGGTAAGAGCTTACAAGGTTTGCGGACATCAGGGCAAGTGGTGCTCCGGTATCCTTATCATTTAACATCATCATAAGAATGGAGCGCGGCAGTCCTTTTTCCTTGTTCTCGATGTTCGAGCCGTACCATTTCATTCCGGCAAGCTGATGGCTTCCGCCAAGGTATGCAGGCATTGCCATAAATCTGCGGTCCGGGCCGTTCTTTGGCATGCCCGGGAATTTCGGATCATCCGGGAACATGATCATGCATCCGTGGGAATTGTGGTTCTCACCGCCCATCATGTAATCACCTTTATTTAAGGTGAGGAGCAGATCCTCCATGCAGTCTACGCATTTTGCCATGTCCTTGACACCAGCCTTTATCATATCTGGCTCTGAGAGATAGAGAAAATCAATTTTTGTATCCATAATAATATCCTCCTTTCCGGTTTCTGACCGGTAAAAGAGAAAAAAGGCGTCAGATGATCACTCACCTGACGCCTTCGTCCTCTTCAATGTAACATAATTATTTTAAGATTTCAAGTATTATTCTTTATTATATTAACGTAACAGACTGTTTTTGTATTGGAAAAAACGATACTGCTTATTTTTTTATTTATTTGGACGGAAACGGTTTGGTGCAAGCGCACTTAAGTCAACGACCGTTTCTTCGCCGTGAACCATCTGGGAGAGCATAAGACCGACAGCAGGAGCAGTACCAAAGCCGTGTCCGGTAAATCCACAGGCAACGATAAGTCCTTCTGCATCCAGGCATGGTCCGATAAATGGCACACCGTCAAAGGCATTATCCAGCCATCCGCACCAGCTT
>CAKRLN010000012.1 GCA_934359535.1 uncultured Lachnospiraceae bacterium | reverse complement strand
ATTTTGCACTAATCAATAACAATGTAATCGATATGGATCATTTTAAAGAGGATGGGGCAAGCCAGAATGAAAAAGCACTCCTTTCCCAGTTTGAGGGAAGACAGGCTACGGCACTTTCCCTTGTGGACAGTGAACTAAACGCTGCCTCACCTACGGCAAATAATAATATGTCCGAAGAACTTTTAGATTACATTACCCATATTATTTCCATGCTGAAGGATAATGAGATTCTTTTAAGCAGTGAAATTGACACCTCAGACAATACCTATACCGCATGGAAAAACGGCACCATCAGTCCGAAGGAATATTTAAATTACTGTATTTCCAAACAATGGATTGATATCACAAAGCTTGATGTGGATCAAAAATATGCGGATTCCGCGGAGGTATATGCGGCACTCTGCCAGTATATTCAAAAAGAACTTCAGGATGACCGTGCATTTTCCAAGCTTGTGTATAAATATATGATTAATAATAATGAGATCAGCGGGACGACTCTCTGTTTGATCTTATTCGATCAGGGTGTTGTTGATTATGATGATGCGACTGTAAATGGGCTTTCAAATGGTACGATCAGTCCGTCCGCATTTCTGTTGGACAAGATCAAAAACATTGAGATCACACCAGCACAGTTCGGACTCGAACCATGTACCGGTTCTACAGTCATTACCGATGTCAATACCGGAGAGATTAAAGCACTTGTCAGCTATCCAGGATATGATAATAACCGTCTTGCAAATACGGTTGATGCGGATTATTTTGCAAAACTGAATGAGGATCTTTCCAAGCCGTTATATAATTATGCAACACAGGAAAGGACAGCACCTGGTTCTACCTTTAAAATGGTATCCGCAACAGCGGGACTTGCAGAAGGTCTCATTTCGACTGCAACCCAATATAACTGTACGGGTGTTTTCAATGATATCAGCAACCATCCCCGCTGCTGGAATCATAGTGGACATGGTAATCTGAATGTTTCTGAAGCACTCCGTCATTCCTGCAACGTATTTTTCTATACCGTTGGCTTTAATCTTGCGAAGGATGCAACCGGGACCTATAATGACCCGACCGGTATTCAGAAAATCCAGAATTATGCAGGCATTTACGGACTGGATCAAAAGAGTGGTCTTGAGATATCAGAAAATACCTCAAAAATCGCAACTCAGTATCCGGTTATGGCAGCAATCGGACAGAGTGATAATAATATTACAACTGTGGCATTATCCCGCTATGCAACTGCGGTTACCTCTGGAAATTTATATAATTACCAGCTCATGAATAAGATTGTGGACAAGGATGGAAATGTCATTCTAAGCTATTCTCCGCAATCGGAAAGTATTTCAAGTGTGCTTTCCCAGGATCAGTGGGATTCCATTCATACGGGTATGCGGATGGTTGTGGAAGACATGAGTGAGTTTAATAATCTTGGTGTTGAGGTTGCCGGAAAAACCGGTACAGCACAGCAGGAGAATCACCCGAATCATGCGCTTTTTGTTGGGTATGCACCTTACAGCAATCCTGAGATATCCATTGCTACACGTATTGCCCATGGATACTCTTCCCACAACTCTGCCGCTGTGTCAAGAAACATTCTTGCATACTATTTCAATACCGAAGATCCGGCAGCTTTAATCGATGGTGTTGCTGAGGAAGCAAGCGGAGTATCCGCAAGCAATGACTAATTCCGGTTTGACGGGGCTGTATGTCCATACGTGCAGCCTTTCAAATAAATCAAACAAAATATAAACAGGAGGTTCATTTTCATGGGTGAAGCAATTGTTTTCACTTCAGGAAAAGGCGGTGTTGGCAAAACAACAACAATTGCCAATATCGGTGCGGGACTTTCACAGTTCGATAAAAAAGTTGTCATGCTCGATGCAGACATGGGACTTCGGAATCTTGATGTTGTTATGGGAATGGAAGACCGGATTACATACAATCTGTTTGATGTTCTCGAAAATCGCTGCCGGCTTAATCAGGCACTGATCCGGGATCGGAATTATCCGAATCTCTATATGATTCCGGCAGCACTGCGATGCCGGAAGGTTGCAGAATATGAGGACCGTCTGATGCAGTTAATTGATCAGTTAAAAAAAGAATTTGATTATTGTCTGATTGACTGTCCGGCAGGCATAGACGATGGCTTTCACTTTGCGGTTTCTGCGGCAGATCGTGCAATCATTGTAACAACGCCACATGTTTCTGCTGTCCGGGATGCAGGGAGAGTTCTCTATCTTTTAGAAAGCCGTCAGGTAAAAAAGATCGATCTGATTATTAACCAGATGGACAGACGCATGATCCGAAAGCATAATATGCTGTCAAAAGCAGATGTGGAAGATGTGCTTGGGATGGAAAGCTTTGGAATTATCCCGACCGATTCCCATATTGTGATCGGGCAGAATAAAGGTGTTCTTGTCATGGATCTAAAAGCGCCTTCCAAGAAAGCGTTTTCAGAAATCTGTAAAAAACTTGCAGCTTCCAATGCAGTTGTTCCGGAAGCTGCAAAAGACAGATCTTCCCATCAGAAACTACATGCACTTTTTCACAGAAAGGAATGTAACTATGCTGGGTAAAAAAGAGTATTCGAACACGATCGCAAAAGAGCGTCTGAAGCTGATGATGGAAACAGAACCCGTGGAATGTACACCTGAGATCATGACTCAGATGAAAAAAGAAATTTCTGAAATTATCAGCAGATATTTTGAAATTTCACCGGACAAATATGAGATAAAGGTTATTTTAAAGCAAAACAGGAAAAGAGCTTAATATGTTGAAACAGTACAAACTAAAGAATTATCATTTTCAATTAATTGCATACGTTGTGATTCTGACAGTTCTCGGAATTATGGTGATCGGAAGTGCCAAAGAATCCGTTCAAAACAAACAGATCATTGGTTTTGTCGGCGGACTGATCATTATGGTGATTGTATCCTTAATAGATTATTCCGTACTCATAAAATTTTCATGGATCTATTATTTTTGTACCTGCGGACTTCTGATCCTTGTAATTGCATTTGGAGCTTCATCAAATAATGCACAAAGATGGTTTGAAATCGGAGGAATCCGGTTTCAGCCTTCTGAAGTGGCAAAAATTGGAATTGTTTTGTTTTTTTCTGGTTTTTTTGCAAAATATTATGAAAAAATCAATTCCTTAAAAATGCTGCTTGTGTCATTTCTTCTGGCGGGTATTCCCCTTCTTCTTATTTTAAAGCAGCCTGATTTATCAACAACCATTGTTACGGCATTAATTTTCATTACACTCTTGTTTATTGCCGGATTAAGTTATAAAATAGTATTAGGCGCATTGGCAATCGGCATTCCATCCGTGATTATTGTACTTGTCATGACAGCCAGTGGTAAATTTGGTTTACTTGAAGGCTATCAGAGGAACCGTATCATGGCATGGCTGGATCCAACAAATCCGGATTATTCCGATATGGCAAGACAGCAGCAAAATTCCATTATGGCGATTGGCTCTGGGCAGCTCTGGGGCAAAGGCTTAAATAACTCTGCAGCAACATCTATGAAAAATGCCAATTTCATAATTGAACCGCAGACGGACTTTATTTTTGCAGTAACAGGTGAAGAGCTTGGCTTTATTGGAACACTTGCCATTATCGTCTTATTGTTTCTGATCGTGATCGAATGTATTCTGATATCACGCAAGGCAAAGGATCTATCCGGGAAGCTGATTTGTTGTGGTGTTGGCGCATGGATCGGATTTCAGGGATTTGTCAACATCTGTGTGGCAACCGGACTGTTCCCAAATACAGGTGTGCCGCTTCCATTTGTCAGTTATGGATTAACATCTTTGATGTCGCTTTATATTGGAATTGGATTTGTATTAAATGTCGGCCTGCAGCCAAAAAAATATCACTAGGGGGGTATTCATTATGAATATAGGACTTGTAGCACATGATTCAAAAAAGAAATTAATGCAGAATTTCTGCATCGCGTATAGAGGCATTTTATGTAAAAATGAACTTTTTGCAACCGGTACAACCGGACGTCTGATCGAGGAAGTTGCAAATCTTCAGGTACACAAATATCTTGCCGGACATCTTGGAGGATGTCAGCAGCTTGGAGCGCAGATCGAACATAATGAGATGGATCTTGTAATTTTCCTTCGCGATCCGTTAAAACCAAAGTCCCATGAGCCGGATGTTAATATTATTGTGCGTCTATGTGATGAGCATAATATTCCGCTTGCCACAAATCTCGCCACAGCGGAGCTTCTTATTAAATCCTTAGACCGTGGTGATCTTGAATGGCGTGAAATGTATAAATAATTTGGGAGTATGTATGAAAGCTTTAATTAAATCAATCAAAGGCTCCGTTCGCAAACAACTGTTATGTCTTATATGCATAACAGCTGTTTTTGTGACCGGATGCGGGGGACAGGATACTGGCTTTTCTGACCCATACAATATTTATTCTTCGTCCATCGCAAGTACATCGGTTGCAGATAATGGGCAGACCAGTTATTTTGCAAATGATCTCTGTGTTACCGATGCTACAAATTTTGGAACCGATGATGTGGATTCCTGGGTAGCAGAGGGAACAGGCGTATTTAATCTTGACACAAAAGAAGTTCTTTATAATCAGAACATTTATGAGAAATTATACCCGGCCAGTACGACAAAAATCATGACCGCATATATCATAGTCCGCAATGCCAATCTGGATGATATGGTTACGGTTAATGCAGAAGCTGTCGACCAGCCGTCTGACTCATCCGTTGCTCATTTAAAAGAAGGAGATGTTATCAGCGTCCGCGACCTTTTGTACGGTCTTATGCTTCCAAGTGGAAATGATGCTGCCATCATGTTAGCGGATTACTATTCTGGAAGCGTTGCTGCTTTTGCAGAAGAGATGAATAAGGAAGCAAATCGTCTTGGTGCAACCCATACACATTATGTAAATGCCAATGGTCTTCCGGATGATGACCATTATACGACGGTTTATGATATGTACCTGATTTTTTCTGCCGCTTTGCAGGAGCAGACCTTTGTTGATCTGATCAGTACAACCTACCATGATGCGGTCTATACCGATAAGGCTGGTAATCAGGTAACAAATTCCTGGCACAATACGAACGGATATCTGACCGGTGCGTTTAAGACCCCGGAAGGATTTCAGATCATCGGAGGCAAAACCGGAACAACCAATGAAGCCGGATATTGTCTTGTTCTGTATTCTATCAATCCACAGGGACAGAAGATTGTAAGTATTGTTTTCAAAGCAGACTGCCGTTTGAATCTTTATCTTCTTATGAGTGAGATCTTAACAGGTTTTGCTGCCACATAATGAGCTTTGTGTTATTTCCGGGTGCTTTTTCGCACCCGGGTTTTTAGTTTAATTTTCATCCACAGATTTTAAACGTCCATAGAAGCTGATCAGATATAATCCGCTTAAGCCGACGAGCGCATAAATAATACGTGACAGCCATGACATATCCCCAAACAAAAAGGCTACCAGATCCAGACGGAAAAATCCGATCAGTCCCCAGTTGATACATCCAATGATTGCCAGTGTGAGTAACGTATAGTCAAGCCATTTCATGTTTGCCTTCCTCCTGAATTTTTCATTCTGATTTCACACAATTAGAATATACACAGCGCAGCTAAAATATACATGCTTGATAATTTCTGACTGTTTTATTGTAATTTTTTTTAGGAAATGATAAACTAGACTATATATTGCAGCGAGGTGAATTACTTGGCAAAAAATAATAAAATTGTTAAATACAGAAAACCACTTTCGATCAATATTGGTGTGGTTATTTTTGCGATTATCATTATATATGTAATCTTTAATCTGTTTGTTTATCTGACTACGGAACAGGTTTCTGAATATCAGGTAGAGCAGGGAACCATTGCAACAAATCATATCTATAAAGGACTCATTTTAAGGGATGAAGAGGTTATAAATACCGATCATGCTGGTTCTGTAAATTATTACATCAAAAATGGATCTAAAGTTTCCACGAAAGATGTGATCTATTCTGTTGATAGCGATGGTGGAATTTCTACAGAAATTACGGCAGCGGCACAGGACGGATCAACCTTATCCACAGCGGAGCTTGGTACGATCTCGGAAAAGATCGACACCTTTACCGCAACCTATCATGCAAATGATTTTTATGATGTATACTCCTTTAAAAATGACATGAATTCGCAGCTTTCCCAGACGCTAAATACAACAGCATTAAATGATCTTTCTGACCAGGTTAATACTGCGATGGGAAATGGTACTTTTTTTAAAGAAACCTCCACAAATCCTGGGGTTGTTCTTTATTATGTGGACGGCTTTGAAGGAAAAACAACAGATGATTTTACTACGGATATGCTGGACCCGACAACCTACAGCAAAACGACCTTAAATACACGGACCACTGTTTCTGACGGAGAACCTGCCTATAAGCTTGTGAAAAGCGAAAACTGGAATGTGATCATCCGCATTTCACAGGAATTAGCAGAAAGTCTTGGAGATGACAACTATATTCAGGTTCGTTTCTGTAAGGACAACCAGAAAGCAAATGCATCCTACACCATTTTTCAAAAGGACGATGGATATTATATGAATCTTTCATTTACAAATTCCATGGTACGCTATGCATCGGAGCGTTATATGAATGTCGAACTTCTGTTAAATGAAGAAAGCGGATTAAAAATTCCGAATTCTGCAATTACGGAAAAAGATTTCTATGCAGTTCCGAAAGAATATTTTACGCAGGGAGCAGACTCTTCGGATTATTCTATTCTTGTAAAGGCTCCGGAAGGAAGTAAATCGGATGTAACACTTGTAACTCCAACCATTTATTATGAGACAGATACCGCTTATTATATTGATGATGAGTCGGTTTCAAGCGGCGATTCTATCGTAAAAAGCGATTCTTCTTCCACCTATACGGTTGGCACGGATATTGCAACTTTAAAAGGTGTTTATAATATCAACAAAGGATACGCGATATTCAAACAGATCAATATCCTCTATCAGAATGATGAATATGCCATTGTTCAGACCGGAACATCATATGGCATTTCCCTCTATGACCATATTGCTCTCGATGGCAGCAAGGTACATGAGGATCAGCTTGTAATTCAATAAGATTATTTTATGAAAGGACGTAATAAATAGATGTTAACAGACCGTTTGAAAAAAGTAGAAGAGAACATACAAAAAGCATGTGAAAAAGCAGGACGAAAGAGGGAAGACATTACATTAATTGCCGTCAGCAAAACAAAGCCTGTCCCGATGCTTCAGGAAGTATATGATGCTGGAATCCGTGAATTTGGCGAAAACAAAGTACAGGAAATGTGTGATAAAATAGAAGTTCTTCCAAACGATATCCACTGGCACATGATTGGGCATCTCCAGACGAATAAGATCAAATATATAATCGGAAAAACTACATTGATCCATTCCGTTGACAGTCTGCATCTGGCACAGGAAATTAGTAAACAGGCTGTAAAACATCAGGTCGAATGTGACATACTGATTGAGGTAAATATCGCAAATGAAGAAACGAAATTTGGAATCAATGCAGCTGATACCATTCAGCTTGTCAGGGATATTGCAGCTTTTCCAAATATCCATATCAAAGGTCTTATGACAATTGCGCCGTTTGTGGAGAATGCGGAAGATAACCGTCTGTATTTCCGGCAGATCCGGCAATTATCTGTTGACATAATGAAGGAAAACATAGATAATGTAAGCATGGATGTTTTGTCCATGGGAATGACCGGTGACTATATCGTTGCGATTGAAGAGGGCGCGACCATGGTTCGTGTAGGAACTGGAATTTTCGGAGAAAGAAATTATAATAAATAGAACTAGGAGAGCGCAATGAGCTTTGTAGATAAGTTTTTAAATGCAATGAGACTAAACGATGAAGATGATGATTATGATTTCGACAATGATGATTATTTAGATGACGAAGAAGAGGAAGCAGAAGCCTCAAGAAGAAAATCCTTCCACCGTGAGGAAGAGGAAGAGTATCGGGGCAGCCGTGATAAGTCTGCAAAGGCAAACTCAAAGATTACCCCAATCAGCAAGAATTCAAGAAAGGCAGGAAATGGTATGGAGGTATGTGTAATTAAACCGACCTCGGTCGAGGATGCCCGCGAGATTACGGAGACACTTTTAAATAACCGTACGGTTGTATTAAATGTAGAGGGACTGGATGTTGAAATTGCCCAGAGAATTATTGATTTTACCTCTGGGTCCTGTTTCGCAATCAATGGAAATCTTCAGAAGGTCTCCAATTACATATTCATTATAACCCCTGCAAGTGTTGACATTTCCGGGGATTTCCAGAACATTATGGATGCTTTTGATCTTCCAGGAACAACATTGTAAGCTTATGAATGAACAGGATTTATGTAAAAAGCGCCTGATTGACCTTTCCAATCAGGCATCACTGAAGGACATTGTAACCTTCAGTGATTTTTTAAATTTAAATGAACAGAATATTTATCATAGCTCAAAATCGCTGTATTACACCTGTTCAAAGGCTTTTGGCGGCTATGAAAATGCAGAGCGTCAGATGATCGCATTCATCCCTGATGCTCTTTGTTATGAGTGGAAATATCCCATTTCTGTAATTCACATTTCCCCGCTTTACCCGAAATATGCAGAAGATCTGTCACACCGGGATGTGCTTGGTGCTCTTATGAGTCTTGGAATTGACCGTAGTAAGCTTGGGGATATTGTAAAAAAGGAGCATTCCTTTTATCTGTTTGCAGATGAGGCAATTGCAGGCTTTCTTATCCAGGAATTATCACAGATTCGGCATACGATGGTGCATTTGGAAGAATTGCATGATTTACAGAATTTTTCTGTTACCCCCGATCTGAAAGAGCATAACGACATGGTTGCATCAAACCGGATCGATTGTATTATTGCGAAGGCATATCATTTATCCCGCTCCCAGGCTGCAGAGCTGCTTCTTTCTGAAAAAGTATTTTTAAATGGAAAGTGTATTACAAATTGCAATCAGAGCTGTACATCGGATAGCATACTTTCTGTCCGGGGCTATGGAAGGTTTCGCTTTGAAACAAATCAGGAAATCAGCAAAAAAGGCCGCTTAAAGGTTCGTTTTTTATACTACATATAAAGGAGCAGTAACTATGAGAAAAAAGTCCCAGATAAAAATTGCACAGGCTGTAATCCTAATTGCCGTCCTTGTTGTTTTTGATCAGATTACCAAAATTCTTGCACAGGCAGCATTAAAAGGGAAAGCTGCTTTTATATTGATTCCTGATGTATTTGAGCTTCGCTATCTGGAAAATACAAGTGCTGCGTTTGGAAAAGATCCGGTTTCCATTTTAAATCAGATTTTTCATTTTTCCTATTTTGTGGAACATCCGGAGGCTCTGCTTGCCTGGAAAATGGGATTTTTTGCATTATTTACCATTGCGGCCGTTGTTATTATCGTACTCATAGATCTGAAAATCCCGGACAATAGGCGTTTCCTTTGGATTGATGTGGTACTACAGCTTTTTATTGCAGGAGCCATCGGCAATTTTATTGATCGTATGGGACGTCATTATGTCATTGACTTCTTTTATTTTTCCCTGATTTATTTCCCAATTTTTAATGTTGCTGATATCTATGTTACGGTTGGAGCAGTTCTTCTTATCGTTCTTGTTCTTTTTTATTATAAAGAAGAGGATTTTGAGGCTGTATTTCCATCAAAAAACAAAGCAAACAAGGATTCCGACAGGAATTAAAATTATTAAAAAAAGGAATTTACCATTATGAAGAAAGAACAATTTCAGGTAACTGCCGATTCGAATGGGGAACGTCTGGATAAATATCTCAGTATTATTTATCCGGATTTTTCCCGTTCTTTTTTTCAAAAACAAATCAAAGACCAGATGATCCTTATAAATGGAAAACTGGAAAAATCAAATTACAAAGTGCAGACAGCGGATCTTGTCGAGATTACTTTTCCAGATGCAACAGAAACAGCAATCGAACCGGAAGACATTCCACTGGATATTCTTTATGAAGATGACGATATCCTGATTGTAAATAAACCGAAGGGAATGGTCGTACATCCATCAGCAGGTCATACTTCCGGTACCCTCGTTAATGCGATCATGTATCACTGCAAGGACTCGCTCAGTGGCATTAATGGCGAAATCCGTCCAGGAATCGTACACCGGATCGACATGGACACAACTGGCTCCCTGATCGTCTGTAAAAATGACATCAGCCATGTAGCAATAGCAGAACAGATCAAGGCGCATTCCTGTAATCGCATTTATGTCGGAATCGTCTGTGGAAATGTAAAAGAAGAGGAAGGAACCATCGATGCCCCCATCGGTCGTCATCCAATTGACCGGAAAAAAATGGCGATTAATGAAAAAAATGGAAAACCAGCCATTACACATTATAAAGTCTTAAAGCGCTTTGGAAAATATACGTACATGCAGTTTCAGCTTGAAACCGGACGCACCCATCAGATCCGCGTCCATATGGCAAGCATTGGACACCCGCTCCTTGGTGATAACCTTTATTCCAAAAATAGTCCATTTAAAAATCTGCAAGGTCAAACATTACATGCAAAGACAATCGGTTTTGTACATCCAAGGACAAAAGAATATATGGAATTTTCGGCACCTCTGCCAAAATATTTCGAGGACTTGCTCGCCAAATTGTAAATATTCTGTCAAAAAGGTTGAAATTACACCAATAAATGGTATAATTTAAATAAAGATCATTATAAGTTGCATCGGCATCTTAGGAAAGGGCGTGAAGATCTATGAGTAATAAGATTTATACAATTGGTCGCGAATTTGGCAGTGGGGGAAAAGAGGTAGGCCAGAAACTTGCCGCTGAACTTGGTATTAAGCTCTATGATAAAGAATTGTTGCAACAGGCAGCAAAAGATTCCGGTTTTTGTGAAGAAATATTTGAGAATCATGATGAGAAACCAACAAGCAGTTTTTTGTACTCACTTGTTATGGATACTTATTCCGCAGGCAGTTATTCTACCGCACCGTTTCTTGATATGCCTTTAAATCATAAGGTATTTCTTGCGCAGTTTGAAACAATCAAGAAGATTGCAGAAAGTGAATCCTGTGTTATTGTCGGTCGTTGCGCAGATTATGCATTAGCATCCAATCCACAGTGCTTGAATGTATTTATTCATGCTGATATGGATGACCGTGCAAAGA
Source organism: uncultured Lachnospiraceae bacterium (assembly GCA_934359535.1). GTDB lineage: Bacteria > Bacillota > Clostridia > Lachnospirales > Lachnospiraceae > Roseburia. Next base: position 6,506 of record CAKRLN010000012.1, on the reverse strand, counting down.
GAATCAGCAAGAATCTGAATATTACAGAACAAAAGGCAAAGGACATGGCTCAGAAACAGGATAAGCAGCGTGCAAGCTATTACAACTACTATACCTGTAAAAAATGGGGCGATTCAAAGAGCTACGATCTTTGTTTAAATACAAGCAAGCTCTCTACAGATGACTGTGTAAAAATGATTTTGGAGTTTCGTAAATTAATGGATGCAAAATAAAGGATGCTGTAGGATACATGGCATCCGAAACGGTAGTTCGTGGATACTTGAAAACCTATAGGCTGAACTTGTTTCCGTCGGTGTGGAAATATGGGGGCTTGTCTCACTGTTGTGAGACAGCCTCCCTTTTTGGCTCTACGGCATTTTACAGTGCGCACATGGTGTTGTATAGACTTATGTTGTTAAAATCGCTTTACAGGGCATATAAACGCATTTGTCAAGGGCTCCAGTCACCGTACAGGCTTGCAATGTCCGGAGTTGTGCTATCGGCTGAACGGGTATATGGTTTTGCGATCAGCGAAAAGGGTGAGGGCTGATGCAAAGCACAGGAAGCCTTGTTGGATGAACGAAAGCCTATCAAGGTGGTCGAGACAGAACTATGCGTTAAACTTGAGTTTTGCGAATAGTTTATTCGCTATCAACTTGACTCTCCTTCGCACAACTGACAACGACTTCCTGCGAAAAGTTATATTATTTACGAATGATTTCATCTGAATCTAGTACTATCGTAAATGGTCCATCATTGATCAGGGAAATTTTCATATCGGCACCAAAAAGCCCCGTCTGAACTTTTTCTGTGGATTGTCTGCATTCCGAAATGATATATTCATACATTTTTTTTGCAAAATCTGGTTTCCCAGCTTTTGTAAAGGAAGGACGATTGCCTTTTCGACAGTCTGCATACAGCGTAAACTGGGAAATAAGAAGTAAAGATCCGGCTACGTCCTTTAACGACAGGTTTGTTTTGCCTTCATCATCGCTGAAAATACGCATATTAAGCATTTTGGCAATCATTTTATCCGCAATTTCGTTTGTATCCGAATCGGCAATACCGATTAATACAAGATAGCCGTTTTTAATTGCACCTATTATGTTTCCTTCTACCTCACAGCTTGCCTCTGTGACACGTTGAATTACAAATTTCATAAAATTAACCTCTTTCATTTGTTTTATGAATCGATTATAACATAGATAAGGAGAAATTTATTCTTATGAAGCTACAAAAATTATATAGTCCGGTTCGCCGGGCAATTGACGATTACGAAATGATCGAAGATGGTGACCGTATCGCTGTCGGAATATCAGGCGGTAAGGATTCTTTAACCCTTTTATATGCACTTGCCGGTCTACGTCGGTTTTATCCAAAGCAGTTTGAACTTATTGCGATAACCGTCGATCTTGGCTATCCGGCTTTTGATCTTAAACCGGTTGAGAAGCTTTGTGAAGACCTTCAGGTTGAATATCATATTGTAAAAACAGAAATAAAAGATATTTTAGAAAAATCGATATCTGATGGATCACCCTGCTCCCTTTGTGCAAAGCTTCGCAAGGGTGCTTTAAATAATGAAATTCTTTCTTATAACTGTAATAAGGTAGCTTACGCACACCATATGGATGATATTATAGAAACAATGTTTTTATCGCTTATCTATGAAGGGCGCTTCTATTCGTTCTCTCCTGTCACGCATTTAGACAGGACAAACCTTACTGTAATTCGTCCACTCATGTATGTGTCAGAAGCAGATGTGATAGGATTTAAGAATAAATATAAGCTTCCTATTGTAACTAATCCCTGCCCCTTTGATGGACATACCAGACGCGAATATGCTAAACAGCTTATACGGAAGATCCACCTGGACAATCCTAGAGCAAAAGATCGAATGTTTCATGCTATTTTAAACGGTCATATCGCTGGATGGCCGGACACGAAAAAAGGAGAATAATTATGCCAAAAGAAAACGCCTACTATGAAGATGTGAATATTAATAATGAACTTCACCTTAGAAAAATACTAGAAGGACTTCCGCCTTACTGCAGGCAGTTTTTTGCAGGCATTGAGCCTACAACTGCTTCGCGTACAAGACTTGCCTATGCCTATGATCTTGGAGTATTTTTTGAATATCTTCATAACAACAATCCAATATGTGCCAAAATGGATATTTCTAAAATCCCGCTTGATATTTTGGATCAACTCCGTCCGGTCGACATTGAAGAATATCTTTTTTCTCTGCGTTATCATGAAAAAGATGGTGTTATGCATACAAATGAGGAACGTGGAATCAAACGCAAGCTGGCCTCTCTTCGGACTTTTTACAATTATCTCTTCCGCAATGAAATGATCTCATCGAATCCTGCGTATAAGGTTTCAATGCCAAAAATCCATGACAAGGCAATTATCCGGCTTGATGTTGCAGAGGTCGCGCAATTGTTAGATGAAGTAGAATCCGGAGAAAAACTGACGGCACATCAACAGCGCTATCATGAACGCACCAAAGCCCGTGATCTTGCCATGCTCTCTCTCCTGCTTGGAACTGGAATCCGTGTATCCGAATGTGTGGGGCTTGATCTGGATGATGTTGATTGGAATAATAATGGAATTAAAATTCACCGAAAAGGTGGTGCAGAGGTTATCGTATATTTCAGCGACGAAGTCCGGGAGACGTTACTTGATTATCTGACACAACGAAAGGGAATTACTCCGGTAGAAGGACATACCAATGCCCTCTTTCTTTCAATGCAGAACAAACGGATCAGTGTCCGTGCAGTTGAGAATCTTGTCAAAAAATATTCGAAGCTTGTAACAAGTGTAAAAAACATCACTCCACACAAGCTTCGAAGCACCTACGGAACAAACCTGTACCAGGAAACCGGAGATATTTATTTGGTTGCCGATGTACTTGGTCATAAAGATGTTAATACGACACGAAAGCACTATGCTGCTCAGGAAGATTACCGCAGACGAAAAGCGGCAAAATATGTCCATTTGCGCGAAGATTAGGATTCATGCCCTTTATTATATTCCTCGGAAAGATGAATATAGTGAAGGGCATTTTCATGGTTCGCAGTAAGCTCCTCTTCTGTTAGTCTGCGAACCACATGAGCCGGACTTCCGACAACAAGTGAACCGTCAGGAATGACCATTTTGCCTGTTACAAGAGAGCCGGCACCTACAATACAATTGGCACCAACAACAGCACCACTTAAAACAATGCTGCCCATTCCAATAACGGTATTATCTCCAATCGTACAGCCATGTACAACTGCGTTATGTCCGATCGTTACATAGTCTCCAAGCGTTACCGGATAGCCGCGGTCTGCGTGCAAGGTACAGTTATCCTGGATATTGGTTCCCTTTCCTACTGTGATACGATCGGTATCTCCACGGATTACAGCCTGAAACCAGACGCTTGCCTCTTCTTTTAATGTGACATTACCAAGTACCTGTGCTCCTGGTGCAATATAATTTGTATGTTTTTCCATTTACGTTACCTCTTTTAGCTTTTCTTCAATACGCGATTTCACAAGTGCTGCGATCTCATGAGTCTTTAATCCCTTGTATTCCTCATATGGAATCGGTTCCAGATAATAAACATATGTTGTAATCGGTCCAAGATGAAAGCTATTAAAAACTCGGTAGGAGTCCACGAGTGCAATCGGCACAATCGGAGCTTTGGATTTTAATGCAATCTTAAAGCTTCCGGCCTTAAAATCACATACCTTATTCCGGTTATTAAATTCATATCCACCCTCAGGGAATAGAATATACTTCTTGCCGGCAGCGACTTCTTTTGCAACATCCATGATAATATGAATGCCCTGTCTTGGATTATCCTTCTCAAGCCGCTTCGCCTGAACCAGATCCACGAATTCACGTACTAATATTGTATTGGACTTCTTCTTATCCATAACAAAAGTACACGGTACCTTATGTGTATACATAATTCCAAGCACATCGTATTTTCCTTGATGATTCGGATACATCATATATCCGCCTTCTTTTGGAAGATTCTCCGTCCCATATGCAACTGTTGTAATCTTTCCAGTCTTATTCATCAGATATATTGCATGCTGAACCAAGGAATATCTCCGTTCTTCAGAGTACTTCTCTGGATGATCTGCATAGGTGCGCATCTTGGAAATCATATAGGGTGCGCGATGCAGATTCATAAAAATGACATAAATTAACTTAAACATAAATTTCAAAATCTCCTAATAAATATTATATCGGAAATTCCAAAATTCCGCAACGCTCACAGCTATTTCTGATCCGTGGAATAATATGCCACCGTAAGATATTTGCCGCTCGTAATTGCATCGTCTGAATCCAGATGATTCAGCTCTCTTATCTCCTTCATATATTTCCTGCGATCCACTCCGCTGCCTCTGGTATATGTATCTGCAATTGTCCATAACGTATCACCTGACTGAATCTCATAGCTTGTGTAATACTTATAGACTGGTTCTTCCTTATGCGGTGATCCTGCAAAAGCCAATACGGATGTTCCAAGTAACATCACCATACAGATCACAACCGTTGTTGCAAGTGCAATGACGCACCTTGGCATAACAGCTGCGGTGCTTCTGGTGCAGTCATGAACCTCTTCTCTGTTCTTCCCATCGTACATTCTTCTCATTGATCCTTCCTCCATTGCCTGTATCGAACATCTGTTTGCGCCTATAATATAGCACACGAACATACGTTTGTCAACTAGCGCTGCGAACAAATATTCGGAATATATGTTTGCGTTTTCCAGCATTATATGATAAAATATTTTTATTCTATTATGCGATTTATAGACTTAATATGTGATAAAGGTACATGGAGGGGCAGACAATGTCATATGGCAAAATTTCGGACAAGCAAAAAGAGATTTTAGAATTTATTAAAAATGAGATCCTGAATAAAGGGTATCCACCAACAGTTCGGGATATTTGTGAAGCAGTTCACTTAAAGTCCACCTCATCGGTTCATTCTCATCTTGAGACACTTGAGAAGAATGGATATATCCGCAGAGATCCTACAAAGCCAAGGGCAATTGAGATTATTGATGATAATTTTAATCTGACAAGACGAGAGGTTGTTAATGTACCATTAGTCGGACAGGTTGCAGCCGGAGAACCGATTCTTGCTGTACAAAACATCGAGTCCTATTTTCCGATTCCAGCTGAATTCATGCCAAACGAGGAATCCTTTTTACTGCGTGTCAAAGGCGAAAGTATGGTGAACGCAGGTATTTTCTCTGGTGACAACGTGCTTGTGAAAAAGCAGCCGGTTGCTGAGAATGGCGATATTGTAGTTGCTCTGATCGATGACTCTGCAACCGTTAAGACTTTTTATAAGGAAAATGGACACATTCGTCTCCAGCCTGAGAATGATACGATGGATCCGATTATTATAGATGACTGCGAGATCGTTGGTAAGGTATTTGGTGTCTTCCGCTTTTTCCAGTAGGATGACATAAAAATACCAGGTAACTAATACAAAGACAATTACAAAAATCCGGATACTGTCTGATTTGCAGTTTCCGGATTTCTTGTATTATTTGTAGTTTTTATGCTTCAATCTCACGAATCAGATTTACCATCTCAATTGCTCCCTGTGCACATTCAAAGCCTTTATTTCCAGCCTTTGTGCCGGCGCGTTCGATTGCCTGTTCGATTGTATCCGTTGTGAGCACACCAAACATTACTGGAATGTCACTGCCAAGGCTTACCTGTGCAATTCCTTTGGAAACCTCATTGCACACATAATCATAATGGCTTGTGCTTCCACGGATTACTGCACCCACACAGATAATTGCATCATATTTTCTGCTTTTTGCCATTTTGGAAGCAATTAAAGGAATCTCAAATGCTCCAGGAACCCATGCCAGTTCAATGTCCTCTTCCTTTACATTTTCTCTCTTAAGACCGTCTACCGCACCTGCAACAAGCTTGGATGTGATAAATTCATTGAACCTTGCAGCAACAATCCCTACCTTAATGTTTTCTGATACAAGTTTTCCTTCATAAGTTTTCATATCGTTTTATTCCTCCTCAAAATTTAAAATATGTCCCATACGGGTCTGCTTTGTTTTTAAATAAAATTCATCATAACGGGTTGCCGCAATCTGGATTGGTACCCGTTTTGCAATCGTCATTCCGTAATCCTCAAGCTGATAGATTTTATCCGGGTTATTTGTAAGAAGCTCCAGCGATTTTACTCCAAGATCTCTTAAAATCTGCGCCCCTGTATAATACTCTCTCATATCACCGGCAAATCCAAGTGCAAGATTGGCATCTAAAGTATCCAATCCCTGATCCTGTAAGCGGTATGCCTTAAGCTTATTCACAAGACCGATTCCACGCCCCTCCTGACGCATATAAAGCATAACTCCGCGCCCATTTTCTGAAATCATGCGCATTGCCTTATCAAACTGCTCTCCACAATCACAGCGGAGAGAGCCAAATACATCACCAGTCAGACATTCCGAATGAACGCGGCAGAGCACTTCATTCCCATCGGAAATATCC
>CAKRLN010000011.1 GCA_934359535.1 uncultured Lachnospiraceae bacterium | reverse complement strand
GATCAGTCCATTTGAACTGGTAGCTGCCCAGTAAGGCTTTAATTTCTTTTCCTTTAAATAATTCGTAATGGACCATGGATTATAAATGTCCCTTTTGCTTCCGAAAGAAAATCCATCATACCACTGTTTTACATCGTCTTTCTTTCCCGCCATTCCAAACTCATCCAATGCCGCAAAAACCTCCTGCTCTGTAAATCCAAAACAGTCTGCATATGGTTCCGAGGTCGTCGTGATCACCATAAGATTATTCAGATCCGAAAAGACAGATTCCTTGGAAATGCGGGTGATTCCTGTCATAACCGCTCTTTCCAGATAGGGATTTGTCTTAAATGCCGCATTGAAAAGACTTCTCATAAATCCGGTAAATGCATCCCAATATCCATGGATATACGCTTCCTGCATCGGGGTATCATATTCGTCTAACAGAAGGATCACCTTTTCCCCGTAACAGCGGTAAAGATAACCGGACAGATTTTTCAGTGCATCCTGCGCGTCTACATCACTCATATCCCCCCGGATCCGGGCAATCTGCTTTCTCTCCAGCTCAGTCAGCTTTTCACTTTGTGCCAGCTTCGGATATTGCAGATACGCATCCACAATAATATTTTTCACCTTCTGGATGGCATCGTTATAATTCGTCTGCTTTACATCGGCAAAGCTGATGAAAATAACCGGATAGGTTCCCTGAAGTTTTCGGAATTTTTCGTCTTTCCAGATCGATAAGCCTTCAAAAAGGTCGCCCCTGCCTGCATACTGTCTGGAGAAAAAGCTGGAAAGCATGCTCATATTCAGTGTCTTTCCAAATCTCCTTGGGCGTGTAATCAGGGTAATATCATCGCCACTCTCCCACCACTGTCTGATAAAATCTGTTTTATCAATATAAAAATACTGATTTTCTCTTAATGAAATAAAATCCTGTTTTCCAATACTGATAACCGGCTCCATAGTCTTCCTCCTCGGAATTTTCATATATTAAATTATAGTATATTTCAGGAGATGAATCAACAATTTGAAGTTTTGTCCCGGCTGGCAGTCTCCCGGCAAAACAGATTATATTTTTCACAAAAAAAGAAATACTTACCACGATCGATAAGTATTTCCTTCCATCCTATAACCCTGTTCTTGAATTGAAGTAGGCATCTGTCTTTGCCTTCATGTTCATTGCCTGAATGACCGAATCCTCTTCCCTCTTTTCTCTTTGTTCCCCCATGTCATCTTTTGCCTGTCTCATCGGACGTTTTCCATTCAACTGACGCTTATAATCCCTGTCCTGGATCAGACGCACAAATAACGGAATCAGGATTGCTACACCAATTACTACCACACAAAAAATTACGATACCTGCCATAAAATCCCCTCCTGTCTTAAACTATATTTATATATACTTTTTTATTTTAGCAGAATATCCAATAAAGTGGTTATTGCAAGTAATAACACTACCACATATTTTGAATATCCTAACCATGTTTTATTCGTCCTTATTTCCCTCTTTTCTATTTTTTCAGCCTCAATGACTACTTTGACCATACTCCATTTTATTTTTTAATACAATAGTAACTGTTTGAAACAACATTTTCTTTGCATTTTTGGTTATATTCAATATAATTTTTTGACCAAAAGCGTGTATTAAAAATAAGAAATCATTTTTTGGCATACCATTTCACTTACACTTTTATATTGTCATATCTTCCACAAAAGTTTAAAAAAAGAAATACTTACCGCAATCGATAAGTATTTCTCTGTTGTCTAAAAAGCTGTTACATAAATTCTCTGCTGTTCCGGATAACGAGATACGACCAGATACATATCTGCATTTTTGATATCCTGTTCCGTAATGGAGATGTCTTCCGATGACGGTGAAAACGAAAATGGCAAATGAAATATCTGATTCGTTCCCGGATTCAGGTGAACGCAAAGAGAACCATCCTCCATATCCGGATTTGCGATCGCATACAACGGACGATCGACCGATAATGAGAAATCGGTATCGATCAGCTTATAATTGAAAAAATCAATCCCACTGTCCGCATCGTCTGTTTCATTCCGATTCCGGACATCAATGCTGATCTCATAGATCATTTCCGGAAGCATCGTATCATCCGGCTCCACCAACGGTTGACCGGGATCTTCCGTATAATGATACTTTTCAAGATATGCATCGTAAGACAGAATCTCCGTATCGATGACTTTCACCATATATCCATCCATATTCTCACTGTCATCGGTAAAAATATTGTTCCTGATCGAAACCTCTTCCTGTTCGCTGTATGTCTTTACCACTGGAGCCTTCACATTGCTATTGATCCAGACAATCCGGATTCCAACCAGAAAAAGAAGTGCTGCTGCCCCTGTTTTCCATATCCTTTGCTTCATCACACCGTGCTTCGCCTTTCTATCCGCCGGATTTTTCCATCGTAAACCTCATAGATCACATCCGAAAGTTCTCTCAGCATTTTCACATCACAGCCGGATACAAGAATCAATGCGCCTTTTTCTTTCTGCTCCCTTACGATCTGCTTTAACATGTGAAAGCCTGACGCATCGAAGGTAGTTGCAGGTTCATCCAATAGTAACAGCTCTGGTTCTTCCATAATTGCGGCTGCGATTCCAAGCCGCTGTTTCATTTCCGGAGAATATTCTCTGTACTTCTTCCCGAAATCTGGTTCAAGTCCAACCTTTTCCATAACCGCATCAATCTGCTGGTCTGAAATCTGGTTCCAAACAGAAGTCAGAAACTGCAAATTTTCTTTTCCGGAATACGAATCCAGAAATACCGGCTTTTCGATCAGAAATCCCATACGTTTCGGGAAAGAAATATCCGTTCCCAGAATCATATGATCCACGGTAACGGTTCCCTCCGTTGGATAGATCAGACCGGCGATCAGCCGCATTAGCATGGTTTTTCCAGAACCATGCTCCCCCGCCAGCCCATATACCATTCCGGAATACAGCATCATATCAACGTGATCGATAATCCTCTTTCCTTTGATTGTCTTTGTCACATTTTCTATTTTTATATTCATAATGTACTGCTCCATTTTCCAGATATACTTCCTTCTTTTCCAAGAACGATCAGAGAAAACAAAAGCATGCCCGCCGCTTCTGACAGGATTATGCGGGCATCGGTAAAATTCTGCACACAGGCTGCATGTAAAAAGTATAACGGAGATATTTCTTTATAAAAATGATCATGCAAAAAAATATGCCCCAGTTGGAGTACAAGTGTCATCAAAAACGGTAACAGGATTACCACAACCGGATTTTTTACCCATACGGAAAATGCCATTGCCGTAACTGCAAATAATCCGGCAAACAGAAAATCCAACAGCAGATAAAAAATGACAAACAGGACCGGACACTGATAAAAAATCCATGACCACATAGACCCATGGGGACTGGAATAGAATGTATGATATAGAATGGATGGCTTTACTGCCGGAACAAAGCATGCAATCAAAAGGAAATTCCCGATCAGTGGAAGTATGACACTGACTCCGCCGGAGAGAAATGCCGCGATCGTTTTTGCCAGAAGATAACTTCCTTTCCCACTCCTTGTCATGATCATATTGGTATATCCGCTTCTCTTTTCCGTGCAGTACGACCATCCGTATGGCAGCACGGCAAGTATCGGGATCAGCATATAAAATAATGTACTGCCAAATGACTGGGTTTCTCCGCCAATCCAGTGATTATACAGCGTGTATGCCTGTACCATCGGATCTCCGCCAAGTTCCTGAAGCTGTTTCTGCGCCAGCCTGTAGGCGTTTATTTCATGCAATGCGCTCATCATGGCAAATAAGCTTCCGAAAGCGATCGCACATGGAAAGAAACGATTGTGTACTGCCTTTTTCCATTCCATACAAAAAAGCCTTTGAAATTGTGTCATTGCCCTCTCCTCTGCTCTCCCTAAATAGATTTCAGCCTCAATGATCCGATCACACATATCCCCGAAAAAGAAACCACCTATCTTTCCCAGATAAGTGGCTCTTTGCCTCATTCGTTCTTCAATTTCATCCGAATGTCTTTAAACAGACACGGCATCTGCATAACCGCACAAAGGATAATTCCGATCGCAACTGACACGGCGGCATCCCGCCAGTGAAAAACGGACAAAATCCCATACAGCAGCACAAACATCATGCTCATTGTAATTGCCGTACGTTTATAAACTTTCTTCTGCTGACTGCTTAATCTCCGGTTTTCCGAATCGATCGGGCTGAACACTGCAAGCCAGAGAACCGCAAGCACCATGCCAATCCGAACCGCACTTCCGTCTGTCAGAAAAACAGATGCTTCAATCGCCACATACATCACACATGACGATTCCAGGAAACAACGCCATTGTGTTTTGGCATGATGCCCTCCGCTGAATTTCCGCATCAGCATAAACGGAACCACGATCCAGAGACACTCCGGTGCTTTGCCAAGCAAGACACCAATCACCATGGAAATGACAAATGGAATTATTGCCAGAAACAGACAGTGTACTGCATAGCAATACAGCTCTTCATCCTCCGGCGCAATCGCCTCATATTCGATCAGCTTTGCAGAAATATAACGTTCGATGCTCATTTCACCTTCTGAAACCGCTTAATTGCCTCCGGCTGTTTTGGTTCATAAATCCACGAACACGACGCATTGTTTGCTTCCAGTTTCAACGTAGCTGTTAAAATATTCGAAGCCACTTTTGCAGCTGTCTGTTTTGTTTTTTTTACTTTCATGATCCTCCTCCTCTTTCGTATTAATCATTGAATGCTGTACTTAAAATTTAACATATCTTTTCCTTTTTTTCCACTCCTTCATCTTGAAACGCAGTATTTTGTCATCATCCCGCATTTTTCCCTTTATTTTGTATTTTTTATAATCTAATACAGAATATTTTTGTTACACATGTATTAAATATAATGTATTACAGAATTATTCTTTAATACATTCTTCATTTTCAATTTGCACATTGATATGATTGGAACAATTGGAGGTATCAGTCATGTATCAACAGTATCAGGAAATGGGAAGACGGATCAGTCAGCGCCGCAAAGAACTTCATATCAGGCAGAGCACGCTTGCCGAACAGCTTGGCATATCCAACAATCATCTGTCATCGATTGAAAATGGAAGAGAACATCCAAGCCTCGACATCTTTACCGATATCTGCAATGCCCTGAATGTAACCCCCGATTATCTCCTTCTCGGCTGCATGCATCCAAATGATCTTCCACAAAATTTAGCAGACATGCTCCGTCTCTGCGAGAAACAGGATCTTGAGCTGATCGAGCATATCCTTACATTTTTTATTCAGAAGAAGCCCATCAATCTTCCACCTTCCCATATCCAATAACACCAACCATACACATTTTATGTCTTTTCACGAAGAAATCTTGCGCTTTTCCTGCCTGATGTAATACAATATTTTATATTTACAAAGGCAGGATAACCACATGCGAATTCTAATCTGCGACGATGATCCCACAATCATAGAACAAATGCAAAACCTTCTGATCCAGTATTTCCGGCACAGCAAACTGAAGCTCCCGGAAATCGTCTGTTTTCCAGACGGAGAGGCACTTCTGGACGACCATGGAGAAAAGGATCTGGTCTTTCTCGATATTGAAATGCCCGGTGTAAGCGGAATCTATGTCGGAAATGAGCTAAAAGCCAAAAATCCGGATGTGATCATCTTCGTTATCACTTCTTATCTCGAATATCTGGATGATGCGATGCGTTTCCATGTATTCCGTTACCTGACCAAGCCTCTCGACCGGGGACGGCTCTTTTATAATCTCGATGATGCGCTCACACAGTACAGCTCCATTTCCCGTCCCGTTGCATTGGAAACAAGAGATGGCATCCAGACGGTTCTGCTTTCTGAACTTGTAATGATCGAAGCTGCAGACCGGAAAGTGACCGTTCACACGACGACACGATCCTACTACTCTATCTGTAATATGCAATACTGGCTGACACAGCTCCCACATAATCTGTTCTTTCAGACACACCGGAGCTTTCTTGTAAACCTGAGCCATATCATAGGCTTTGACCATTCCACGATCCGGCTGGACTGCCGGGAACTGACTGCCTATCTCACCCGGCGGAAATATGCCCAGTTTAAAGCTGCCTATTTATTATATCTGGAAAGCACGAGGTAATGGATTATGATTACATTGACATTCTTCACAGCCTATTCGACAGAAGCTGCGATCCTGTTTCAGTACAGCAATACGATTTTTCAGAGCAAAACCACACTCCTTCGGAATCTGGTCACACTGCTTTTCTGCTACAGTGCAGCCTTTTTCTGTTCCTTTGCACATATAACGACCTTAAACAGTATTGTTTTTTTCCTAGTAAGCGGAATCTATCTGTTTTGCTGCTATAAGCTGGAATGGTACGCGGCGGCATTCCATGCACTTTTATGCACCGCCTTTATGACACTGAGCGAGCTGCTTTGCTCTATGCTGCTCGCCCAGCTGACCTATAACTACTGGACAGACGGAATTCTCCTGTCACAACGGCTGCTTTTTTTCGTCCTGTCAAAGCTTTTATATTTTTTCTGCCTGACCATCGTCTCATGGCTTATATTAAAGAAAAAAACGACTTCCGCGATCCATAACCGGGGTACGCTCCTGCTTACGCTTACCGGTATTTTTTCATATTTTACCTGCATTACCTTCTGCGACATTGTTGAATCAGTAAAGCTTTCGCCTTTTCTGGATACGCTTGTGTCCATAAGTGCCATTCTGGTGCTGCTTTTAAATTTTCTCGTCCTGTGGTTCTATAATGACTTACAGAAGAAACACGAGCAGTATCTTGAACTCTGCTTACAACGCCAGAAGGAATCTGCATATGCCGAGTATCAGAAGGCAGTGCTAAAGCAGGATGAAAACCAGAAAATTTTAATCCACGATATCCGAAAGCATTTGCAGGCAATTGCCGCCCTCAATGCCGATGGCGGCTCCAAAGAAGTGGCATCCTACATCGAGCATCTGTACGAATCCTCCAATCTGCGCACTGCTGTCCGCGTCTGTGACAATGAGCTGCTCAACTGCATCCTTGCCCGCTATGCCAGCCAGTGTGCCGAAAAACAGATCGAGCTGCGGACGGATATCCGGAGCCGGAGCATCAATTTTATCACTGATGATGAACTGACCGGGATCTTTTGCAATATTCTCGATAATGCCATCCGTGCCGCCGAAGCCTTCCCACATTCCTATATCGAGCTCAGTGTCAGCTACCGGCAGAAGATTTCCATGACCGTGATCTCACTGATCAACTCCTGTGGCAGAAATCCGTTCAATTCCGCCGGACAGCTTGTCACAACAAAATCTGAGGACGGCTTTCACGGCTATGGCTTAAAGAGCGTCGAGCGGATCGCTGCACGTTATCAGGGTGATCTGGAAGTATACTATGCTGAACCGACACATACCTTCCACACAATCATTACGTTAAAAGGGGTTCCTCGGTTCAATCCATAATCACACATTATCGTTCACTCGTTGTTTTTCCGCTATCAATATGCTAAAATTGTGTTATATTAGTAAAACATGCTAAAATTACGGCAACTGGAGGACAAAGATTATGCAATTTATCCGAACTGAAAATTTAAAACCCGGCATGCGTCTTGCAAAGCCGATCTACAATAAAATGGGAATTCTTCTGTATGACAGGGACTCCAGGCTGACTGCACCCGCGATTGGCAGTATCTCGAATTTCGGTCTGATCGGAATCTATGTATTAGAACCGGCGGAGCCGCTTCCTCCGCTTTCCAAAGAGGATATTGCATTTGAACAGAACCAGACGATCTATATGTTTAAGCTGCGCGACTGCCTCGAAGCCATCCAAAAGGGGAAGGTTCCGGCTGATTTTAAGGAGCTTGTCAACCACATCATCACACACTACGGAGCTTTAGACCATCCGATTAATTTTACCCAGAATCTCAGAAGTGCGGATGATTTCATGTATAAGCATATGATTAACACTGCAATCCTGACTGCCATGATCGCACACAAGATGAAATTTACCAAAGAGCTGCAGTCCGCGATGGTAACCGCAGCACTGCTCTATAACATCGGCTATCTCTATGTTCCAACGACGGTGCTTATGAAGGGAAGCCACATGTCTGGGGGAGACCGCGATACGATACAGCTCTGTCTTGAAAAGGGCTACGATGACCTGAATTCGCATTTTGACCGCACACAGCTTGCAGACCGCACGATGCCATTGATTGAGTATTTTATTTTCCGAAAGAGCATCAAACGTCCGATTTCTAAGGCAAGCCAGGATCTGATCGCCATGTCCGCAGTTTTACAGACCGCAGATGAATACGATATTCTGACCGCCATGAATGTCGATTACGCACCAGTTTCCGAGATCATTGCCATGCAAAAGCTCCAGTCCGATCCAGACGAATATTCCAAAACCGTTGTGGATGCACTCGCTGACTGTATCCATATCGTTCCGGCAGGCGCAAGCGTTGATCTTGCGAATGGCAAAAAGGCGATCGTACTTGTCGAGAATCCAAATGATTTTATGAAGCCTCTGCTTTTACGAATTGACAATAACCAGCTCTATGACTTGAGCAATCCAACAATCGCAAGACACACCCAGATTGTTGATATTATGAAGACGATGGATAACCGGATCGCGATCCATGAGGACACCCTGCGCCTATTTGTCGCAGATGACCGCATTCAGGAGACAGCAAAGCGGTTCCATGAGAAGAAGATCCGCTCCGAGAAAACAGAACGCGCCATCGCAAAAACAGTGACCGCTCCAAGAACCTCCTCCACAAATACGCTTGTGAACGGAACCGTTGCCGGTGGGCGGAATTCCCTGACGGCTTCGAAAACCTCTTCTGCCGCACTTGCAACGTCTGCCCCGGTTTCTTCAGCAGCTTCTACAGCTCCTGCCCCAAAACCGAAGCCGGCAAAGCGCAAGCTGTTATAAAACCTTATATGCAGCTAAAAAAACCCCTTTCTCCATAATGATATGGAAAAAGGGATTTTTTTTATTACATGTTTTTAACAGTAGCAATGTCAACTGGTGTCAGCTTACCATCTGCTGTCTCAAGGGAACGTGCAAGTGCATTTGCTGTATCAAGTGATGTAATACAATACACACCCGTCTCGATCGCATTACGGCGGATCAAAAAGCCATCTCTTGACTTATCACCATTTCCCTGTGTCGGGGTATCAATAACAAGATCAATCTTATGTCCAAGAATCAGATCCATCACATTTGGAGACTCCTGGCTGATCTTATTGACACGGAGCGCATGAACACCATGCTCCTGTAAGTATTTTGCAGTGCTTCTTGTCGCATAGATCTTGTAACCGAGTGCTTCAAAACGCTTTGCAACTCCTACCGATTCCTCTTTGTCTGCATCCTTTACCGTCATGATCATCTGCTTGTATTTCGGCAGTGTCACACCAGCACCAAGGAATGCTTTGTATAAGGCTTCGTTGAAGGTCTTTGCAATACCAAGACATTCTCCGGTTGATTTCATCTCTGGTCCAAGGCTGATCTCGGCTCCGCGCAGCTTCTCGAAGGAGAATACTGGCATCTTGATCGCAATGTAATCTGCAACCGGTGCAAGTCCCGGCTCATAGCCAAGTCCTTTGATTGTGTTTCCAATGATTACCTTGGTAGCAAGGTCTACAATCGGGATTCCGGTCACCTTGCTGATATATGGAACCGTTCTGGAAGAACGTGGATTTACCTCGATAACATATACTTCTTCGTTCATTGCAATAAACTGGATGTTGATCAGTCCGACAACATGAAGTGCTCTTGCAAGACGCTTCGTATATTCTACGATTGTTTCCTTTACATGGTCACTGATCGTTGGTGCCGGATATACCGAAATACTATCTCCGGAATGAACACCGGTACGTTCAATATGCTCCATGATACCAGGGATCAGAATGTCGGTTCCGTCACATACGGCATCGACCTCAATCTCCTTACCCTGTAAATATTTGTCAACAAGAATCGGGTGATCCTGTGCAATACGGTTGATGATTCCGATGAATTCCTCAATCTCCTCATCGTTAAAGGCGATTTTCATGCCCTGTCCGCCGAGTACGTAGGAAGGTCTGACAAGCACCGGATAGCCAAGACGGTTTGCAACCTCTTTTGCTTCCTCTGCGGTAAATACGGTTCCACCTGCTGCTCTCGGAATTCCAGTCTGCTCAAGGATATCATCGAATAACTCACGGTCCTCTGCTGCATCGACATCCTCAGCCTTTGTTCCAAGGATCTTGACACCCATTTTCATCAGTGCCTCAGTCAGCTTGATCGCAGTCTGTCCACCAAACTGTACAACTGCTCCATCCGGCTTTTCAATATTTACAATACTTTCCACATCCTCTGCGGTAAGAGGCTCAAAATAAAGCTTGTCTGCGATATCAAAGTCGGTTGATACCGTCTCCGGGTTGTTGTTTACGATAACTGTCTCCCAGCCTTCCTTTGCAAATGCCCAGGTACAATGTACAGAACAGAAGTCAAACTCGATACCCTGTCCGATACGAATTGGGCCGGAACCAAGTACGAGAACCTTTTTCTCCGGCTTTGTCTCTGCTGCCTCATTCTCGCTTCCATATACGGAGTAGTAATATGGTGTCTCTGCTGCGAACTCTGCTGCACAGGTATCAACCATCTTGTAGGCTGCTACGATTCCGTTTGCGTAACGCATATCACGGATCTCTTCCTCGGTCTTTCCAGTCAGACGCGCGATCACGGTATCCGGGAATTCGATACGTTTTGCTTCTTTTAACAGATCAACGGTAAGCTCTTCTGTCTCAAGACGCGCCTCCATCTCAACCAGAATTGCAATCTTATCAATAAACCAGCGGTCGATCTTTGTGATCTCAAAAATATGGTCATAGCTTACACCACGGCGGATCGCCTCTGCAATCACCCAGATACGGCGGTCATCGACAACATGAAGCTGTGCATCCAGCTCTTCATCGGTAAGCCCGGTAAAGTCATAGGAGCGCAGGCAGTCTACATGCTGCTCTAAGGAGCGGATCGCTTTCATCAGGGCACCTTCAAAGTTATCACAGATACTCATAACCTCACCGGTTGCCTTCATCTGTGTGGTCAGTGTTCTCTTTGCCGTTAAGAATTTGTCAAACGGAAGTCTTGGAATCTTAACAACGCAGTAGTCAAGCATTGGCTCAAAGCTTGCATAGGTCTTCTGTGTGATCGCATTTTTGATTTCATCCAGTGTATATCCAAGGGCGATCTTCGCTGTTACCTTTGCGATCGGATATCCGGTTGCTTTCGATGCAAGTGCAGAAGAACGGGATACACGCGGGTTTACCTCAATAACACAGTATTCAAAGGAATCCGGGTTTAATGCATACTGTACGTTACAGCCTCCGGTAATCTGTAATTCGTTGATAATATTCAGTGCAGAGCTTCGAAGCATCTGATATTCTTTATCACCGAGTGTCTGGGAAGGTGCTACTACGATGGAGTCTCCGGTATGGACACCAACCGGATCAATGTTCTCCATGTTACATACAGTAATACAGTTGCCGTTCGCATCACGCATTACTTCGTATTCGACCTCTTTCCAGCCTGCGATACAGCGCTCAACAAGAACTTCACCGACACGGCTTAAGCGGAGTCCGTTCGATAAAATGTCAACTAACTCCTGTTCGTTGTGTGCGATTCCACCGCCGCTTCCTCCTAATGTAAATGCAGGGCGGAGTACAACCGGATAACCGATGGTGTTGGTGAACTTAATACCATCCTCAACGTTTTTTACGACCTGGGATGCGGCACATGGCTCACCGATTTTTTCCATGGTATCCTTGAATGCCTGACGGTCCTCAGCCTTAAAGATGGTCTCTGCCGTTGTTCCGATTAACTTCACACCGTGCTTCTCTAAAAATCCGCTCTCAGCAAGCTCCATACCAAGGTTTAATCCAGCCTGTCCTCCTAAGGTTGGAAGGATACTATCCGGTTTTTCCTTTAAAATGATCTCTTCTAAAACACTTGCAGTTAATGGCTCAATATATACCTGGTCTGCAATCTCCTTGTCGGTCATGATCGTTGCAGGGTTCGAGTTGACAAGACATACCTCAACGCCTTCCTCTTTTAAGGAACGGCATGCCTGGGTTCCGGCATAGTCAAACTCGGCAGCCTGTCCAATGACGATTGGACCAGAACCAATTACTAATACTTTTTTGATGTCATGATTTCTTGGCATTACTGTTTTCCTCCCATCATATCGATAAACCGGTCAAAAAGGTAAGATGAATCCTGTGGTCCAGGACATGCTTCCGGATGGAACTGTACGGTAAAGATATTCTTTCCGATATACTCAAGTCCCTCGTTCGTTCCATCACTTACATTGACGAATGCTGGCTTTGCAACTGCAGGATCTAACGTATCTGTATCAACGACATAGCCATGGTTCTGGGATGAAATATATACACGGTTGGTCTTAAGATCCTTAACCGGATGATTGCCACCGCGGTGTCCATATTTCATTTTGTGTGTATCTGCACCTGTTGCAAGTGCCATCAGCTGATGTCCAAGACAGATTGCAAAGATTGGGGTATCAGACTCATAGAGCTTTTTGATCTCTTTGATAATCTCGGTACACTCCTTTGGATCTCCAGGGCCGTTACTTAACATAATTCCATCTGGATTTGATGCAAGAATTGTTTCTGCGGATGTATGTGCCGGATAAATGGTCACCTCACATCCACGTTTGTTTAATGACTGGGCAATATTGTTTTTTGCACCAAAATCAAGCAATGCAACCCTTTTTCCAGTGCCTTTTAATACTCTCTCACTTTCACAGGTAACCTTGTCTACAACATTTCCTGTTGTGTATGCTTTAAGCTTCGGGATGATCTCATCTAAATTGTAATTCTCATTGGTTGTGATCATTCCATTCATGGTTCCTTTCTCACGAAGGATCTTTGTGAGCGCCCGGGTATCAATTCCGGCAATCCCTGGGATGTCATATTTTACAAGATAATCCTGAATCGTTCCTTCGCAGCGGAAGTTACTTGGCATACGTGACAGCTCTCTTACAATATAGCCGTCCGGCCACGGTCTGTTCGACTCCTGATCCGGAGTAATTCCGTAATTTCCGATCAGAGGATACGTCATCACAACTGCCTGTCCTGCATAAGACGGGTCAGTAAGCACTTCAAGATAACCTGTCATTGAAGTGTTGAATACGATCTCGCTGATGACTTCTCTGGTGGAACCAATGCTCGTTCCTGTAAATACATTTCCATCTTCGAGTATTAAAAATGCTTTCATGTTTCACCTTGCCCTTTCTTCATTTTGGCAAAAAAAAAGAGGGAAAGCTCTTTTTTGCCTGGTATGTTTCTTCAGAATGCCTGTGGTATGCGTATCGCACAGTATCTGCCTAAATTGTAAAAAGTTTATCATATCAGGGCACTTTTTTCAACCTTTTTAGCAGAATAAAAGTGCCGAGATTTTATACATTTTCCAAAATGTTTTATGCATGTTGTTCATGCCGTCTAAAAATACGTCAGTATAAATACCACTGCCACAAAAAATATTGCAGCAAGAAACCCGCATACAATTTTAATCACCGTCCGCTCCGGAATGGATTTTACCGGATACACGGTCTCTTCTGTTGTGTAAGACCAGAGTGTAACATAGGGAGCCTCTGCATCCACGTTGTCCTTCAGACGTTTAAATCCAAGCCGTTCAAAATATGCGGCTGCCTGCACTGGCATGGCATTGACGGTTATCCGGTCACGGTTTAAGCGGTTCTTTGCATATTCTTTCATTTTGCCTACAATAAAACGTGCAATTCCAAGCCGCTGGAAATATGGATAGACATATAACATCGTAATATGTCCCTCCTGCTGGAGTCCACCGACCGCGATCAGTTCCCCGTTTTCAAAGGTTCCCCACAGAAACAGCTCTGCCTTGCGCATCATCACAATCAGGTTCTCCGGCTCTAAGTACTGTTCGGTCAGACGGACTACCTGCGCATCTTTGATCTGCTCTCTCATGCAGTGGTCAAAAATCCCGCGTGCCGTCTTTGCTGCCTGTGGCACCTCGTTTTCATATAACATTCTTGTTTCCATTAATTTTCGTTCCTTTCTTCTCCGGCTTCTTCTGCATCCTGACTCTCTAAAAGCCGGTCGCGTAAACCACTGTAGCGCTTCAGCTCTGCAGTATTTTGTATCATCATTTCAAATGTCTCATCATTACCGACAAGCGTAACACACTTTTTTGCCCTCGTAACCGCGGTATATAAAAGATTCCGGTTTAACAGCATACGCGGACCGGTAAGAAGCGGAATCACAACTGCCGGGTATTCTGAGCCCTGGGATTTATGGATTGTGATCGCATATGCAAGCTCTAACTCATCTAAAAGCTTAAACGAATACTCAACCATACGGTTTTCATCAAAGGCAATGGTCATCGTCTCAGCGAATTCATTGATCTGCTGGATAATTCCCATATCCCCGTTAAAAATCCCGGTTCCCTTCTCAATCGAAAGCCCGTATTTGCTCCGGATTTCCCATTCCAGCTGATAGTTGTTTTTCATCTGCATCACTTTATCGCCCTCACGGAAAATCGTACCATTATATTCCTTTTCCGTTTTAGTCTTATCTGGCGGATTGACATACTGCTGCAAAATACCGTTTAACCGCTCCACTCCGAGCAGTCCCTTGCGCATCGGCGTTAATACCTGGATGTCGTATTCCGATGCATCTACAAACTTCGGCAGTTTTTGCAGAATCAGCTGTAATGTAACATTGATGATCTTATCCGCATCATAGCGTTTCAGGAAAAAAAAATCCATGCTCTTATTATCAAGCGAAACCTCTTCTCCACGGTTGATCTTATGTGCATTGACAATAATATCTGAGGTGCTTGCCTGACGGAAAATCTTTGTCAGCATAACCGTGTTGAACTGCTGCGAATCAATAATATCCTTTAACACACTTCCCGGCCCGACACTCGGCAGCTGATTGATATCTCCGACAAGGATCAGTCTTGTTCCGGCTGCAACCGCCTTAAGCAGTGCATAAAAAATACTGATGTCCACCATTGACATCTCATCAATAATGATGACATCCGTCTCAAGCGGATTGTTCTCATTCCGCTCAAAGCCCGCATTGCCCTCCACACCACCGTTTAATTCCAGCATCCGGTGGATTGTTCTTGCTTCAAAGCCCGTTGTCTCACTCATGCGCTTTGCCGCACGCCCGGTCGGTGCCGCAAGAAAAATGTCAAGCCCTTCCATCTCAAAATAACGGATGATCGTATTGATCGTTGTTGTTTTACCGGTACCCGGTCCTCCGGTAATCACAAGCACACCGCTTCTGACTGCTTCCTTCACTGCTTCGACCTGATGCTCGTCCAGCTCAATATCCGTCTGCTTCTCGATTGCATGAATCCGCTGTGTAATCTCCGCATCGGATACATCATAGCGGATATTTAACTGCTTTAACATTGTGGCACTGTTTGCTTCCATATAGAAAAAGCCTGCCGAATAAATCTGTGTCGTATCCTTCACCTGACGCATAATGATCTTGCGGTCCATGGCAAGATTCATATAATGCTTCTCTATGTACTCAGGCTCAATATCAAGCAATGCGCTTGTCCGCTTCGTCAGCGCCTCCATCGGCAGATAGGTATGTCCCTCCCCGGATGCCTGAAGAAGTGCATACTGGATACCACTCCGTATCCGGAAATCAGAATCTGTCCGGATTCCAACTTTTGCTGCGATCTCATCCGCCGTCCGGAAGCCGACACCTTCCATATCATCTGCAAGCTGGTATGGATTTTCCTTCAATATCCGGTAAATCTCCTGCCCATAGGTCTTATAAATCTTTACTGCAAGATTCATATGAATGCCATACTGCTGCAAAAAAATCATTGCCTGCCTTAAATCCTTTTTGGCATTAACCTGATCTGCAATCTCCATTGCCTTGTGTTCGCTGATCCCCTTTACCTCGGCAAGCCGTTCCGGTTCCTCCTCGATAATACGGAAGGTATCCTCCTTGAACCTGCGCACGATCCTTGCCGCAAGTGCAATCCCGATTCCCCGGATCGCCCCGGAACCAAGGTAGCGCTCGATTGCCATGATATCCTCTGGTGCCTTTTCCTCAAAGGAGGCAACCTTAAACTGTCTGCCGTACGTCGGGTGATCGGTATACTCGCCCTTCGCCTCGATATTCTCGCCTTCCGCGATGTCCGAGAAAAATCCCACGCAGGTAATTTCCTCTTCTTCATAGATCAATACCAGTACGGTATAACCGTTGTCCGCATTGCGGTAAATAATGTGATCAATGTATCCGTTAATTGTTTCCAAGCTGCATCTGTTTCCTTTACTCTTTTCTTCCGAAGTGCCAAAAGAGCAGACTACGTCTTTTCAAACATACTCTGCTCCCACTTCTTACCCGATATTATAATTGCGCTTCATTGCCTCATACAACTGCTGTGTATAATTCTCTCCCACCTGATCAACAATCTCATCCGCAACCATTTCAATTGCATTATCCATATACATATCCTTGTACTGTGACATGGTCGAATCCGAATTCTCATCCTCATCGTTTGCAAAGGTTTCCTTCATTTCCTTTAAAATCTGTTCCACAAAATAAGATTCAAAATCCTTAATAGTGGATTTTAATTCTTCCTCTGTAGAATCCTTTGAGATTCCTTTTAGGGAATTGCTTAAGGAGTCCGCAGAAGATGCCGAGCTGCTGCTTTTTGCTGAATCCATAAGCTGTGACACGCTGCTTAATGATGAAATATCCATATGCTTACGCCTCCCTTACTAACGTTTCAGATTATTGGCAGTCTCCAACATGGAATCCGCAGTCTGGATTGCCTTTGAATTCAGTTCATATGCTCTCTGTGCCACAATCATGTTGACCATCTCATCTGCAACCGACACGTTAGACATCTCTAACTTCTTCTGACATACCGTACTCGTCGTAAGTCCTGCTGTTGTCCCTTCCTGAAGCGGTGCCCCGGAGGCTGCGGTTGCCTGAAGAAGACTGTCTGACAGCTTTTCAAGTCCCGAAGGATTATTGAACTGGTAAACACCAAAATACTGGTTCAAAGAAATGTACTGATCATCATTATTGTAATATCCGATCTCTCCGTTTTTGGCAAACTGCATTTTTTCTGCGCTGATTCCATTTGGAACAGCAATCTCATTGCCATTCCGGTCAAGCACCGGATTTCCCTGCTTATTGGCAAGAATTGTTCTTCCATCTGCCGCAATACTCCAGGTAAAGCTTCCATTTCTTGTGTAATAGGTCTGTCCATCCATACCTCTTACTGCAAAAAATCCATCACCCTCCAGAGCAAAATCTGTCTCACTTTCGGTATCACTCATCGTACCCTGTGTATAAAGTGATGTTGTTGCCGCAACCCTTGTTCCAAGTCCTACCTGTGCACCAACTGGCTTCTGTTCGCCATTTGCTGATGTTGTCTTTGTATTCAGTGTCTGATAAAGCAGTGATTTAAATTCCGTACGTTCCTGCTTAAATCCAGTTGTGTTGACGTTGGACAGGTTATTTGAAATCGTATCCAGATTCGTCTGCTCCGCGATCATTCCAGTTGCCGCGGTATATAATGCTCTCATCATAAGGCTTTATCTCCTTTGTAAACTATCCGTTATACTTTGCCTACCTGGTTTACCGATGTATCAAGTGTCTCATCAATCGAAGTGATCACCTTCTGTCCTGCCTCATAGGCTCTCTGAATTGTAATCATATTGACCATTTCTGATACAACATTGACATTGGACGTCTCAAGTGTACCCTGCTCAATCGTTGCATCCGAAGCAGTAACCTGTCCGCCAGCTGCAAGGTTGTACAGATTCTCTCCATACTTCTCGATATAATCATAATTGTCAAAGTCCACCAGACCAATCGTATCTGCAAGCTCATTGTTCTGATA
>CAKRLN010000010.1 GCA_934359535.1 uncultured Lachnospiraceae bacterium | reverse complement strand
CTCTAAGATCTTTGCATCATAGTAAGAGCCTAAGAATTTGCCGGCATCATCACGGGAGAAGCCATAGGTCATCTGTGTCAGATCGTTTGTACCGAAGCAGAAGAATTCTGCTTCTTTTGCGATCTCATCTGCGGTCAGGCAGGCTCTTGGAATCTCAATCATTGTACCAACCTCATACTTCATATCAATTCCAGCTTTTGCAATCTCTTCATCCGCTGTCTTTACGACAACTTTCTTTACGTATTTCAGTTCTTTGACCTCACCAACGAGTGGAATCATAATCTCAGGAACAAGCTTCCAGTCCGGATGCGCCTTGGATACATTGATCGCTGCACGGATTACTGCTGCGGTCTGCATTCTTGCGATCTCCGGATAGGTAACTGCAAGACGGCAGCCTCTGTGACCCATCATCGGGTTGAATTCATGGAGACTGGTAATGATCGCCTTGATCTCATCGACTGTTTTGCCTTTTGCATCTGCAAGCTTTTTGATATCAGCTTCATCGGTCGGAACAAACTCATGAAGTGGCGGATCCAGGAAACGGATTGTTACCGGATCTCCTTCCATTGCTTCATAGAGCTGTTCGAAGTCGCCCTGCTGTAATGGAAGAATCTTTGCGAGTGCCTCCTCACGCTCTTCTACGGTATCCGAGCAGATCATCTCGCGGAATGCATCGATTCTATCTCCCTCAAAGAACATATGCTCGGTACGGCATAAGCCAATTCCTTCTGCACCAAGCTCGCGTGCCTTCTTTGCATCTCTTGGTGTATCTGCATTTGTGCGGACACCTAATTTACGGTACTTGTCAGCCCATTCCATAACCCGTCTGAAGGTTCCGACAATGGAAGCATCCACGGTTGCAATCTGTCCGGCATAAATGCAGCCGGTCGTTCCGTCGATCGAGATCCAGTCTCCCTCATGGAATTCCTGATCTGCCAGTGTGAATTTCTTATTCTCCTCATCCATTGCGATATCGCCACAGCCAGATACGCAGCAGGTTCCCATGCCTCTTGCAACAACTGCTGCATGGGAAGTCATGCCACCGCGGACGGTTAAGATTCCCTGTGCAACCTTCATACCAGTAATGTCCTCCGGTGATGTCTCAAGACGGACAAGAACAACCTTCTCACCTCTCGCATTCCAGCTCTCTGCATCCTCTGCTGTAAATACGATCTTACCGCAGGCAGCTCCTGGAGATGCACCAAGTCCTTTTCCAACTGGTGTTGCAGCCTTTAATGCTTCTACATCGAACTGTGGATGAAGCAGGGTGTCGAGATGGCGCGGATCGATCATAGTAACGGCCTCTTTCTCCGTCTTATGGCCCTCATCTACCAGATCACAGGCAATCTGTAATGCAGCCTGTGCAGTTCTCTTACCATTACGGCACTGTAACATATAAAGCTTACGATTTTCAACAGTAAACTCCATATCCTGCATGTCATGATAATGCCCTTCAAGAATACCACATACCTTAATAAATTCCTCATATGCCTCCGGGAATTCCTGCTCCATCTGGGCAATCGGCATTGGTGTACGTACACCGGCAACAACGTCCTCGCCCTGCGCATTCTTTAAGAATTCACCCATCAGCTTCTTCTCTCCGGTTGCCGGATCACGGGTAAACGCAACCCCAGTTCCGGATTCATCATTTAAATTACCAAATACCATCGGCATTACGTTAACCGCTGTGCCCCAGGAATATGGAATATCATTGTCTCTTCTGTATACATTTGCACGGGGATTATCCCAGGAACGGAATACTGCTTCAATCGCAAGCTTTAGCTGAACGACTGGATCAGTCGGGAAGTCCTCTCCCAGCTGCTTTTTATATTCTGCTTTAAACTGCTCTGCCAAGGTCTTTAAGTCAGAAGCAGTCAGCTCTACATCATATTTTACTCCTCTTTCAGCCTTCATCTGATCGATCAGCTGTTCAAAGTATTTCTTTCCGACCTCCATAACGACATCGGAAAACATCTGAATGAAACGTCTGTAGGAATCATATACAAAACGTTCAAATTTCGGATCCGGGTTGCCGGCGATCATTGCCGCTACAACATCATCATTCAAGCCGAGGTTTAAGATCGTATCCATCATACCCGGCATGGAAGCTCTTGCACCAGAACGAACAGAAACTAACAATGGATTCTTCAGATCTCCGAATTTCTTGCCATTGATCTCTTCCATCTTAGCGATGTGCTCCATGATCTGTCCCATGATCTCGTCGTTGATGCTCCGGTTGTCTTCATAATACTGAGTACAAGCCTCTGTTGTAATTGTAAAACCCTGTGGTACTGGCAGTCCCAGATTTGTCATTTCTGCTAAATTTGCACCTTTTCCCCCAAGAAGCTCACGCATATTTGCATTTCCTTCTGTAAACAAGTAAACCCATTTGTTTGACATTCGACAATTCCTCCTAATTCCAATACATTTTGTCGAATCAATTGTTGCATCTCGCCCAACTAATCCGTAGTTTTATGTAAAATATTTGTGCAATATCTCACACAAACTATTGTAACACACTTTTATTTTTTGGCAAGTAGCTCATCCATATTTTTCTGAAAAAACGAAAAAAAGTGTTACCGTTTGCTTGCGGCATCTACATGATACGCTTACAGTGCGCATCCACGCGGAGCGTTTTTGTGTAATAGGAACGAAGCTTCCTATTACACAAAAAGGCATGCCTAAATGACATGCCTGAAATACGAATTTCCATTTGTTTTGTTTTAAAAAAGAACTGCTGCCACTCCCTCATAGGATGCATCCTTCGCCTGTTTTACCGAATCAACACCAAGTGTATGAAGTGCTTTCGTACACTGTGGTCCGATCGATACAACACTGCCCTGTTCCGATAATTTTCGGATGCACGCACTACTGCTGCCCGAAAGCAGGCGGTTTGCCGAGGATGCACAGGTAAAACAGATTCCATTATAGGATAGAAGCCTCTTCTCCCATTCCACGCCATGTTCTGCTTCTATTCCATGTTCCGTTTTTATTCCATGCTCTGCTTCTATTCCATGTTCCGTTTCTATTCCATGCTCTGTTTCTATCCCAGGCACTAACTCAGACGACTTTTTCCAAAAAGGATCTTCCACCGGCACATTTTCATAGACATTGCTCTCCCTCAGAATACAGATTTTTGAAAGTACTTCCGACAGTACACCTTCTGTCTGCTCTGCCTTCATATACCAGACCACATCTGTTTTCTTTATAACACCCTTTAGCTCTTCTGCAAAGGAAACACTATCATGCCGTTTCGGCACAAAATCTGCAAAAAGCCCATGCTTTTTTAAAGCTTCCTTTGTTTTTTCTCCGATTACGGCAATCTTAACACCGGACAATGCCCGGACATCAAGCTCTGATGCTAAAAGGTTTTCCAAAAAAGCTTCCACACCGTTTCTGCTTGTAAAAAGCATCCAGTCTGTCTCTGCAAACTGTTGTTCCGTAAAACAAACTGTTTTCCTGCAGATCCTTCCGGTCGTAAGCTCATCAACCTGTGCTCCATTTTGTCTGAGAATTGCTGCAAGCTTCGAAGGCTCTTCCCCGATCTTTGTCACAAGATACCTTTTTCCAAAAAGCGGCTTTTTTTCATAGAAATTAAGCGGTTCCCGAAGATCTGCCACAGCGCCAACAACAATAAGTGCCGGAGAAGTAAGCCCGGCAAGCAGAGTCTCCTGCTCGATGTCTGCAAGCGGTGCCACACACGTTTTCTGATCCGGACATGTGGCATGGGAAATGACAGCTGCCGGTGTCCCTTCTGGCATTCCGGCAGACAAAAGTCCGTTTACAATCTCGCCAAGCTTACTTAACCCCATCAGAAATACAAGTGTATCCCGTCCCTTTGCCATCGCAGCAAAATCAATATCTGCAAGCTCATCCCTCCGGTTGTGTGCGGTTACCACATGAAAGCCTGTCGAAAGCCCACGGTGGGTGATCGGAATTCCTGCATAGGCTAACCCCGCAAGCGCGGAGCTGATGCCAGGTATCACTTCAAAAGGAACACCATGCGCCCTTAAATAAAGCCCCTCCTCACCGCCTCTTCCGAATACATAGACGTCACCGCCCTTTAGTCTTACAACCCTGCGGTACTGCATCGCCTTTTCCACAAGCAGTGCATTGATCTCATCCTGCGGCATCGTATGATGGTGATTTGCTTTTCCAACATAGATCTTCTCACAGCCTTTTTTGCACGCTGCCAAAAGCTCCGGCGAAGAAAGACGGTCATAAATGACGCAGTCCGCCTCACGCAGTGCCAAAAGCCCCTTTACCGTAATCAGTTCCGGATCACCCGGCCCTCCGCCAAGAAGTGTCACAGTCCCGGCAAGTCTGCTCCTGACTGCGGCTGCCGCTTCCTCTGCAAGACGCACCGGATCATCTCCCCGGACGCTTACCCTCGCAAGCCTGCCACATGCACTTTTTTCTTCCAATCCAGCCTCATCTCTTCCCATCTCCACGACATCCGCATCCCCAAACATCGCAGAAAGAATCAGTTCTCCACCGGACTTTCTCTTGCAGACAGCGCCGACTGGAACATGGCAGTCCGCTCCCATCCTCTTTAAAAATCCTCGTTCTGCCTGCGCAGCTTCTTCCGTCTCTGCATCGGAAAGCGCGTCTAACATCTCTTTTAAATGAACATTATCTGCCCGAAGCTCCAAAGCCAGAATCCCCTGTGCCGGAGCCGGGATCATTTCATCACTCTCAAGATACTGTGTGATCACTTTCTCCATCTGAAGCCGTTTTAACCCGGCTGCTGCAAGCACAATCCCATCCAGCCTCTGTTCCTTCATTTTTCGGAGTCTTGTATCCACATTTCCACGGATATCAACGATCTTTAAATCCGGTCTTAGCATAAGAAGCTGGCTTGCCCGCCTTTTACTTCCGGTTCCGATCACCGCCCCCTTTTTCAGGGAGGCAAGATTTTTTTCTTCACGAAGCACTAAAACATCCCTTGGGTCCTCCCGCTTCCATGCTTTTGAAAAGATCAGTCCCTCCGCTGGCTCTGCGGGCATATCCTTCATGCTGTGGACACCGATCTGCACCGTACCATTTAAAATTTCATTTTCAATTTCTGTAACAAAAAGCCCCTTATCCCCAATCGCATTTAACGGCTTATCCTGCACCCGGTCTCCCTTTGTGCTTATGACCCGGATCTCAAATTCATTCTCCGGGTATGCCGCCATCAGCCGGTTCTTTACCTGTGTGGCCTGTACAAGCGCAAGCTTTGAGCCTCTTGTTCCAATGATATACTTCATGTAATGCGGATTCCTCCCTGGTCTTAAATCTGAAAAAGCTCCTTTACAACTTTTTCGTATGCATCCTGTTTTTCCCTGGTATCAAGCTGCTTTAATTCCTGGATCGGCTCCCGTAAAAGCCGGTGAAGTGAAGCATTTAATACCTTTTTTATGATTTTTTGTTCTCTTGCGGAAAATTCAATCTTGCGGTTTAAATACGCATAGCTGTCCTCCACGATCTCATTACAGCGCTGCTGGAGTGATTCGATTGTCGGATCCATGCGGCTGCTTAAAAGCCACTCCTTTGTCTCCTGCACAGCTTCTTTGATCCATCCCCTGCTGATCTCTGTCAGCCGCATACGCTCTTTCTGGTTTGCCTCCACAATCTCATAGAGCGAATCCAGATTAAAAATCTGTACATCTGTAAGCTCCCCAAGTGCCGTATCGATATCCCTCGGTGCTGCAAGATCCAGAAAGGTTACCGGATGCGTACAGTGAAAATGTTCCTTTTTCACAATGACATGCGGAGAAGCTGTCGCAGAAATCACAATGTCACAGGACTCCATTGCCTCATAACGGTCCTCATACGGGACAATTCCAAGATCCGGAAAATCCTGCTTCAGATTCTTCGCATGGGAAAATGTTCTGCTGCATGCAAGCACACTTCCGGCACCATATTCATAAATATAAGTCAGTGCCAATGCTGCCGTTTTCCCGCTTCCGATCACAAGAACCCTTTTCCCGGAAATCCCGCAGAAACGTTCCAGCTCCTTGATCCCGACATAACTGACCGAAAGCGGCTTTTCGCTGATCCGAAGCTCTGTTTTTATCTTTTTTGCGCAGGTTATGGCATCTCTTACGACCTTATTCAGCTCTTTTTTGCTGTAACCCATCGCTTTGGAAAAATCAAGCGCATCCTTCACCTGCCCGAGTATCTGATCCTCTCCAAGCACAAGTGACTCTAAGCCAGCCGCAATACGAAACAGATATTCTATCGCTTCTTCTTCATCAAGTGTAAGAAGCAGCCCCTCAATCTGCGTATCCGGAAAGCTTTGCAGATACAGCTGTCTGATCGCATTTTTCTGTTCCATTGTCTGATAAAAAGAAAAAACCTCACTCCGGTTGCAGGTTGAAAGAATCATACACTGTGTAATGCCCAAGGCTTCCGCCTTCTGAAAAAACTCAAGCTTTCCAACATCCGTAAATGCTGTTTTATCCCGGATGTCAAGCGGGGCATTTTTATAATTAATTCCTATGTATCCAAATCGCATGGATTTCCTCCTGATGTATGATACTCCTATGAGATCTGCTCTGACTCAAAATAATCCTGAAGCACCCTGCACGTATGGACAATATCCTCATCGTTATGTGCATCCGAAACAAACATTGCCTCAAACTGGGATGGTGCCATATAAATATCATGGTCTAACATATAGCCAAAATAATCTGCATAAGCCGTCAGATCTGAACGCACTGCATCCTCATAATTTTTCACACCGCCCGGTGTAAAAAAGATGCTCATAAGAGAGCCCACCTGATTGACAGACACCCGCTCTCCTGCTACAGCCCGCACTGCATCTGCGATTCGTCTTGTTTTCTCCTCAAGCCTCTCATATATGCCCGGATCTGCTTTTAATATCTTTAATGTCTCGATACCTGCTGCCGTCGCAATTGGATTTCCGGAAAGTGTCCCAGCCTGATACACCGGACCATCCGGTGAGATCATACGCATAATATCCTCTCTTCCACCATAAGCCCCTACCGGCATACCGCCTCCGACAATCTTTCCAAGCGTGGTAAGATCCGGTGTTACACCATAATACTGCTGCGCTCCGCCAAGAGACAGACGAAAGCCTGTAATGACCTCATCAAAAATAAGAAGTGCACCATACTGCTTTGTTATTTCACGTAAAAATGGAAGAAAATCTGCTTCTGGAAGCACAACTCCCATATTTGCTGCAACCGGTTCCACAATCACTGCTGCAATCTCATCCGGATTTGCACGAAACAGCTCTTTAACCGATTCTTTATCGTTGTAGGCTGCAACAAGTGTATGCTTCGTATAATCTGCCGGAACTCCCGCGCTGTCCGGAACCGAGGTTGTAAGTGCTGCAGATCCTGCCTTTACTAAAAGTCCGTCGGAATGCCCATGGTAACACCCCTTAAATTTTATGATTTTATCGCGCCCAGTAAAGCCTCTTGCACAGCGGATTGCACTCATGACCGCCTCTGTTCCGGAGCTTACAAGACGGCTCACCTCCATCGATGGAATAAGCTCTGCAATGAGCTCTGCAATCTCTACCTCACGCGGTGTCGGTGCGCCAAAGGTCAGCCCCATATCACAGGCTTCCTTCACCTTTTCGATGACACGCGGATCGGCATGTCCTAAAATTCCAGGACCCCAGGAGCAGACATAATCGATCATTTCATTACCGTCTACATCTGTAATCTTATCTCCCTTTGCGGATTCCATAAACCGCGGTGTGCGTCCAACTGCGCCAAACGCGCGTACCGGGCTGTTCACACCACCCGGAATACGCAGCTTTGCCGCTCCAAAATACATTTTCGACTTCGTATCTCTATCTGCCATCCTGCTCATCCTCCCTGATCCAGCGTGCTACATCGAGTGCATGATAGGTTATAATCGCCTTCGCACCGGCGCGTTTTAAACCTGTCATATTTTCCATAACGATCTTTTTCTCATCGATCCAGCCATTTGCCGCTGCCGCCTTTACCATGGCATACTCGCCACTGACATTATACGCAACAATCGGAATGTTATAATTCAGTGAAATCTCTTTGATCACATCCATATATGCCATTGCCGGTTTCGCAATGATCATATCAGCTCCCTCTATGATATCCTCTTCAACCTCTCTTAGCGCCTCCTGTCCATTCGCCGGATCCATCTGATAGGTTTTGCGGTCACCAAAGCCCGGTGCAGAATGTGCTGCATCCCGGAATGGACCATAATATCCGGAAGCAAATTTGGCACTGTAGGATAAGATCGGCGTATTAATAAAGCCCTCGGAATCAAGTGCTTCCCGGATCGCCGCTACACGTTTATCCATCATATCACTCGGTGCGATCATATCTGCCCCGGCTTTTGCATACTCCACGGAGGATTTTGCAAGAAGTGGAAGTGTCTCGTCATTTAAAATTTCACCATCTTTGATCAGGCCACAGTGTCCATGTGATGTATACTCACAAAGGCAGACATCCGCAATCACATATAGCTTTGGATATTTCTTCTTGATCACACGGATCGCCTCCGGTACAATCCCATGCGCATCGTAGGCTCCGCTTCCAACCTCATCCTTATGATCCGGAATTCCAAAAATTAAAATAGAACGGATACCAGCCTCCCAGATCCGGTCAAGCTCCTCCCCAATCCGGTCAAGCGAATACTGGCAGATTCCCGGCATGGATTCCACCGGATTAACAATATTTTCTCCTGCGGTCACAAAGATCGGGTAGATCAGCTCGTCAATTCTTACATGCTCCTCGCGGATCATATTCCGCAGTGTTTCATTCATTCTAAGTCTTCTTGTACGGTCCATATGTATTCCTTCTTTCTCCTCATTCTATATTAATAGGCTATCGGTGTTTGCGAAACTCGCTTTTATCTATATTTTATTGTTCAGCTTAACTGTGAGTTTCGCAACTGCCTATATTTTGCAATGATTCCTGAGATCTCCTTATCCGTCGGCAACCGATTCTCACAAAGTCCAAGTGACAGAATCTCCCGGTATACCTGCTTTCTTTTTGCTTCCGTGGAGACTTTTGCCTTAACCTCATCCCGGATGCTTCCAAGCAGTCCTGTTAATGCTCCTAGCTCGTCCGTCATGATCCCAGACATGCGTTCCTTTAAATACTGCGTCATAACCGGGCTGTTCCCAGCACTTGAAAAAGCCGCCACAAGCTCATTCTTTTTCACATAGGACGGGAAAATAAAGCTGCAATCCTCGATCTGATCGACTGCATTGACCGGAATCTTATGTTCCCGGCACAGCCTGGCAATCTCATGGTTAAATTCTGCATCATCCGTTGCCGCAATAACAAGCGTCTGTCCCTCGATATCGGTTTTGGCAAATGCTCTTGGAACAATTGTAAGCCTATCAGAAAAATCCGCTTCCAGCGCCCGGATTTCCTCTGTAACAGCCGGTGCCACCACCGTAATCTCTGCACCAAAATCAAGAAGCACCAACACCTTTCGAAGTGCTACCTTCCCGCCTCCTACGATGAGACAGCTCTGTCCGTTTAAATCGATAAACATTGGGAAATATGCCATCTGTTTTCTCTCCTGTATAAACGTATCGAAAAAAAGCACACATCACCGACATTACCTGTGATGCATGCTCTTTTTTACTGCCTGCTGATTGTAGCAGACAGTTTTCCTTTTCCTTAGAACGTGAATTTTTCAGCAAAATAAGCATCCAGATCTGCGATCTTTACACGCTCCTGCTGCATGGTATCGCGGTCACGTACCGTAACTGCACCATCTTCCTCAGAATCAAAGTCATAGGTTACACAGAATGGTGTTCCGATCTCGTCCTGACGGCGGTAACGTTTTCCGATTGTTCCTCTGTCATCAAACTCACAATTGTATTTCTTAGCGAGCTGTGCATATACCTTCTCAGCACCCTCGTTTAACTTCTTAGATAATGGAAGTACACCAACCTTAACTGGTGCAAGTGCTGGATGGAAATGGAATACCGTTCTTACATCTCCACCCTCTAACTCTTCCTCATCATATGCTGAGCAAAGGAATGCGAGTACGACACGGTCAGCTCCAAGTGATGGCTCAATCACATATGGAATGTATTTCTCGCCCTTTGCATCATCAAAATAAGTAAGATCCTGTCCAGATACGTTCTGATGCTGTGTCAGGTCATAATCGGTACGGTCTGCAATGCCCCATAACTCACCCCATCCAAATGGGAATAAGAATTCAATATCGGTTGTTCCTTTGGAGTAGAATACCAACTCCTCTGCGGAATGGTCACGCAGTCTCATCTCATCCTCTTTGATTCCAAGTGAAAGTAACCAGTCACGGCAGAATGCTCTCCAGTACTGGAACCATTCCATATCGGTTCCAGGCTCACAGAAGAACTCTAATTCCATCTGCTCGAATTCTCTTGTACGGAAGGTAAAGTTACCTGGTGTGATCTCATTACGGAAGGATTTTCCGATCTGTCCAATACCGAATGGAATCTTCTTTCTTGATGTTCTTTGTACATTCTTGAAGTTGACAAAAATACCCTGTGCGGTCTCAGGTCTTAAATATACCGTATTCTTTGCATCCTCTGTTACACCCTGGAAGGTCTTAAACATCAGGTTGAACTGACGGATATCGGTAAAGTTGTGTTTTCCACAGCTTGGACATGGAACCTGATGCTCCTCAATAAATGCAAGCATCTGCTCATTCGTCCATCCATCGACAGAACCATCGATCTCAATTCCATTCTCCTGTGCAAATTCCTCAATCAGCTTATCTGCACGGAAGCGCTCATGACATTCCTTACAATCCATCAGAGGATCGGAAAAGCCGCCAAGGTGACCCGAAGCAACCCAGGTCTGCGGATTCATTAAGATTGCGCAGTCCACACCAACATTATATGGGCTCTCCTGAATAAATTTCTGCCACCACGCTCTTTTTACATTGTTTTTCAGCTCTACACCAAGATTTCCATAATCCCATGTGTTTGCAAGGCCTCCGTAAATTTCTGAGCCCGGATATACAAATCCTCTTGCTTTTGCTACCTGTACGATTTTGTCCATGGTCTTTTCCATAACATGTTCCTCTCATTCTCTATGTTTTTCCTGCCTGCGGAGTGAAGCCGCATAAGCAGTTTTATTTGTATATGATATAGGTGTATACGTTTGTAAATTCTTCGTTATCCTTTGCATCCTGCTTTTTGGAATCTTCCTCCGAAAAATCAAACGTTTTCATTTCCTGTTCTTCGGTTCCGGTAAGCATTTCATCCTCATCCACGCTTCCAGACTCCTCGGTATCTTCCGTATCTTCTGCCTGCTCCGTTCCGTTGACCGTTTCTTTGATCCCGGTCTGATCCGCTTCCTCTGTGCCGCTTTCTGCGGTCAGAAGATTCTGACCTTTCTTAATAGATACGGTACTCTTATCCTTCAGTGCTGTATTCTCCGTTGAAGCATACTGGATCGTTCCTTTTACTTTTACGTCCGTATTGGCACGGATCACAACAACCTTTAAGTCTTTGCTATCCAGAAATTCGGACGAATCCACTGCTTCCTTTGCCTTGCCATCCTGCACCAAAGCAAAGTCCACATCAAATCGGTATCCGGCTGCAAGTGCCTCTGCAATTGTTCCATTAAACAGCTCAATTCCGTTAAATCCGCGGTAGGCTTTGGCATTCTTGTATTCCATCGTAAGCGCTGCCGTGCCATCTTTCACGGAGAGTTCTTTGAATTTCACAGAATTTTTGTCATTCTCTGAAGTATAGCTGTCTGCCTGATCCTTCGCATACTGCTCAAGCTCCGATTTATCATAGGTTCCTTCGTCGAACGCTTCCACATCTGTTGAAATGATCTTCCCGTGCTTCTCTACAAATACAGTGCTTTCCCCGGCTGCATATGATGTCCCGCATCCGGTCAAAAAACCAGCACATAACACGGAAACAAGTCCGATCAATGTAACTTTCTTCATGTCATCCTCCCTGCCTTAAAGCATCTATCGCAACAGTCCATGCTATTATACACTTTTCATTATGCGATTTCAACCGCTTATATGATTTCCCCCGCAATCTCCAGGGAACGGAAGGTATGGTGTACATACTGATGCATATATTCCTTCATAATCTGTGTCAGTTCATGAAGAACCGCATCCGAAACGGAAAAGGAATAAAGCTTTTCCACCGGGGAAGAAACAATATACTGGATCGTATACCGCGTGGAATCTAAAATATGCATTCCTGGCACCTGCTTTCCACATTCCAGACAAAACATGCCACCTCTTCTTACCGAAAATACGGTAAGGTTCTCCTTCGTGTGGCAATGCATGCAGGAATATACAGATGGTCCCTCTCCATTAATGGTAAGTGCCTTCAGCTCAAAGACTGCTTTTACAAGCGTATTGGAAAAGGACGGGCTCTCAAGCGCACGCATGGACTGGTACAAAAGCTTTAGCATTTCCTTCTCATCGTTATTTTCCTGGCAGAAATACTCTGCAAATTCCAGAAAATAAAATCCATAATAAACCGCCTCAAGATCGGCTGTCAGTTCCCTGAAATAATTATGTATCGATGCCTTGGACAGATTGTATGCACTTTTTCCCTCAAACAATTCAAACTCCCCAAAGGAAAAGGGATTGGCGGCTGCGATCAGCTGGCTGTTCGGCCGCCTTGCGCCTCTTACAAAGGCCGTGATCTTCCCTCTCTCTTTCGTCAGGATCGTAATCCTTTTGTCATATTCCCCGATCGGCATGGAAGTAAGCACCATACCGGTCAGCACCACCTGCTGTGACGTACTCATTTCTCTTTCCTTCTGTCGGACTGTCGTCTCCGTTTTCCTGTGTCATCTGTTCGATCTTTTCCTCACGCGCTTCTGACTTAACGCAGCATTTCAGATAATCCGTAACTTTTCCCGTCTGCCAGAACAAATCCCAGGCTTTCTCCATTCTTGTATCCTCCCATCCTTTTTGCATTTTAAAGGTATACAGATAGGATTTGTGATGCATCGGATACTATTCCCGTGAAAAACTGGAAACGGACTTTGTTTCATGAATCCTCTTCACGGTAGCCAAAGTTTTTGATCAAAAAGTCGCTGTCTCTCCAGTCCTTTTTCACCTTAACCCACAGCTTTAAATTTACCTGGACATCTAAAAGCCGCTCCATCTCATAGCGGGCATTCGTTCCGATTTTCTTTAACATGGAGCCTTGTTTTCCGATGATAATTCCTTTATGGGAATCCTTCTCGCAGACAATCGTCGCATCAATATCAATGATATTCCCCTTTTTGCGCTCCTTCATCTGATCGATGGCAACCGCAATTCCGTGCGGGATCTCATCATTTAATGCGTGAAGTGCTTTCTCCCGGATGATCTCCGCACAGATTGCACGCTCTGGCTGATCCGTAATCGTATCCTCATCATAAAACTGCGGGCCATATGGCAGATATTTAAAAATGCTTTCAATGACATCATCCGTGTTCTGTCCACGCAGCGCACTTGTCGGGATGATCTCCGCAAAATCATAGATTTTACGGTACGTATCAATATATTCAAGCACCTTATCCTTTTCAACCGTATCTACCTTATTGATTACGAGAATAACCGGTGTTTTGACCTTCTTTAACTGTTCCGCAATATGCTGCTCTCCAGCACCGATAAAATTCGTAGGCTCCACAAGCCATAAAACTACATCCACCTCATTTAAGGTCTTCTCTGCTACATTGACCATATATTCCCCAAGCTTGTTTTTTGCCTTGTGGATTCCCGGTGTATCCAGAAAAATGATCTGTCCCCGCTCCATATCTGTATAAACAGTCTGAATGCGGTTTCTCGTTGTCTGCGGTTTATTTGATGTAATTGCAATCTTTTGTCCGATCAGACGGTTCATCAGTGTGGATTTTCCTACATTTGGTCTGCCGATAATGGTGACAAAACCAGATTTGAAGCTTTCGTTCATATGATTTTTTCTCTCCCTTGTATCTTCTTATAAGCTGCTTACGGTATCAAACAGCTGTGCTTCTTTCTTTACTGCATCCTCATTTCCAATCACGCAGATTGTCGGCTCCAGAAGAACGGATTCAATCAGGTCCGCAAGTGCGCGGATATCGGAAGCTTGTGCGTTACGCACTTCATCACGCTCTGCCTGAAGTGTCTCAATGGAAATATTCTGAAGGTAGGCATTCATAGAGCGCTGTCCCTTTCCTTCCGGATAAAGCGGTGTGTCCATGCTGCTGAATGTTCCGATGATATATTTCGTCATATCCCGTTCATCCGCATCAAAGTTCCTTAAATATTCCGGAATTCCATCATAGGTCTCAAGTGTTTTGGTCAGGTTCGGATCCCGGTAAGAGACAAAATACGTCTCTCCAGAACGGAAAAATCCACTCATACAGCCATATGCCCCGCCCTTTACACGAATATTGATCCAGAGGTAATCATAGCTTAGGATAAGCTTTAAGATGCGCAGTGCACCTGTATAATGGAATCCATGCGCTGCAAAGCTTCCCGCCTTTGCGACATACTGGATCTGGGAAGCATCCGTAAACGCTTCATTTTTCTTAACAGGAACAATTTCCGCTGCATTTTTCGCTGTCTCTCCTGCCGGATGTTTCTTTAACAGCTCCCCGACTTTTTCTGTGGCATCTCCATATACCTTCTCATCTCCGGTAAAGCTGATTAAAAGACGGTTTGATACAAAAAGCTTTGTCATAAGCGCCTTAAGGCGGGCAATCAGTTCGTCCTTTTTCTCATCAAAATGCTCTTCAAAATCCTTCACAAGCTCATAATAGGTAATTCCATTTGTCGCATCCAGATAATATGCATATTTCGAAAAGCCGGCAAGTGCGCGCATGGAAGATACCGAATGTCCGGCACTGCTTAAGCTCTGCTGCAATCTTGATCTGCTCTGTGCAAGAATCTCATGCAGACGTTTTTCATCAGACAGCTTCGAGGTAAAGAGAATCTCATTTACGATCGCAAGCGTCTCCTTTAAGCTGTCAGAAAGCGTCTTGATCCGGGCCTCAAAGCGTACCTGCATATGGGAAGCATCCGCCGAATCTGGATAAATGCCAAGCCCGAAGCTTATGCCGCCGGAATAAATATTAATTGCATTCGCAAGATCTGCATAGGTATAGCTTTTTGTATCAACATAGCCAAGCACCGCCTTTAGAAGACCCAGGTACGGAATATCCTCCGCAGAAACGTCCACTGCATCATACATCAGTGTCAGATAATCAATGCCATTCGTCTCCACATCATGCCAGATCGTCTTCACACCAGTGATCTCTTTTATGATATTTGACATTGGAAGCACTTCCTTTCGCATATCCGTGCGCTTTAACATCGGGATCTTCTCAAGATCCTCCTTTGGGGATGGCTCCTCCTGATACTGCTTCAGATGCTTCGTATCTTCGATCAGTGCTTTCATCTTCTCTTTTGTCAGGCTCTTTTTGTATGCAGCAAGCTTATCGGTAAGCTCCTTCTCCTGCTTTGCGAGAAGTCCCTTCTTTGGAACAATCGTAACAACTGCCCCATGGGTATTGTCCAGCAGATACTTCTGGATCAGTGCTTCAAAATAACCGGTATTTACCTGCTCCTTTAAAAACCGGAACGTATCTAAGCACTGTAAATGCATAAACGGCTCCATATCGTCAAACAGCCAGCTATCGAGACATTGGATTCCGTACAACAGTCCTTTCGGGAACTGCCCGAAATCTGCCTCACGGAAACGGAATTCAGAGCTGTTGATTCCAGCAAGCAGAGCCTCCCTATTGAGTCCCTTTTTCACCTGTTCCTCCAATGTCTCCCGGATCACAGCAAGGAAACGTCCCTTGTCGCTCTCATTTGCATTTTTTGCAATGACGGAAAATACCGGCTGTAAGCATCCGCTGTCAAAGCCACCGGAAATATCCTTTCCGATTCCCGCATCAATCAGCGCTTTTTTCAGTGGCGCACCAGGCGCACTGACAAGTGCATAATCCAAAATATCAAAGGCCTGGTAAAGCTCCTTATCAAGTGCATCTGCCACACTCACATTGTAAGAAAGATACGTCTTATCTTTTTCCTCTTCGTCTGCGGTAACCGGATATTCTGCGACAACCTCTGTCTGCCTTTCAAACGGCTTCTGCTTTGGAATCGAAGAATCTAGCGTAATCTGATCGTAATGGCTCAGATATTCACGGTCCATCCAGTCAAGCTTCTCTGCCATATCCATATCTCCATACAGATAGATATAGGAATTGACCGGATGATAATAGCGCCGGTGGAAATTCAGATACTCTTCATAAGTCAGATCCGGAATATGTGCCGGATCTCCGCCAGAATTCTTGCTATAGGTGTTATCCGGATAAAGCGCACGGTAGATCTCCTGCTGTAAGATCTCATCCGGTGAGGAATACGCACCCTTCATCTCATTGTATACAACACCGTTGATCGTCACCGGTGCTTCTTCCGACTCTAATTCGTAATGCCAGCCCTCCTGCTTAAAAATTTCCTCATGCTTATAAATGTTCGGATGGAACACCGCATCCAGATAGACATCCATCAGATTCTGGAAATCACGGTCATTGCAGCTTGCAACCGGATAGATCGTCTTATCCGGATACGTCATTGCATTTAAAAAAGTATTGAGTGACCCCTTCACCAGCTCGACAAACGGATCCTTTACCGGGAATTTATCAGAGCCACACAAAACGGTGTGCTCAATAATATGCGGTACCCCAGTCTCATCCTCCGGCGGTGTCCGGAAGCCAATATAAAATACTTTATTCTCATCTGTATTTGAAATCACGGTAACTCTTGCACCGCTTTTTTTATGTCTTAAAATATATCCTGTAGACTGAATATCTGTAAGCTTTTCGGTCTTCAAAATCTCATAAGCTTTTAATTCTGAAATCTGCATTGCATTTCCTCCTATCAATCCTATGATTATATCCCATTTTGCCCATTTTCACAACAAAATATGGAAAAAGGAGCCATCTTATGCAGATGACTCCCTGGTTACAGCCTATATTCGATTAATCCAGACGTATTACGTTTGCGGCCTGCGGTCCTTTTGCTCCGTCCGTTACCTCAAACTCAACCTTCTCTCCGTCCTTCAGTTCCTTGAATCCATCCATATTCAATGCAGAAAAGTGTACAAACACTTCCTTTCCCTCTTCATCTGTGATGAAACCATAACCCTTTTTGGCGTTAAACCATTTCACTGTTCCCTGATGCATAACTTCTTAAAAACCTCCTAATACCTTAATGCCAAGAACATTATTTGTTCGCATGAATAAGACTAGCACATTTTACGAAATCTGTCAACTAAAGTGCTGCTTTTTTAGCCATTCTGCTTAATCGAAACATCTAACTGTGGGAATGGAATCGAAATTCCATAAGCATCCAGTGTATTTTTTATATTCTCCGTCATGCGCCATTTGGCAGACCAGTAATCCTCTGTCTTTACCCAGACATGAATGCCCATATTCACAGAGCTGTCCGCAAGCTCAGACACAAATACATCGGTCGGCTCCTCCTTTAATACGGCAGGGTCGTTTTCAATCACCTTGCCAAGTGCTTCCTTTGCCTTACGAAGATCCGCATCGTAGGATACCCCGACTGCAATATCCACACGGCGCTTTTCCATCCTCGTTACATTTGTAATACTGCTGTTTGACAGGGAACCATTTGGGATTAAGATCATGCGGTTATCAATTGTAAGAAGCTTCGTATAATAAATTGTAATTGCGGATACCGCTCCCTCATCCCCGCTTCCATTGTCAATGATATAATCCCCAACACTGAATGGTTTTAACAAAAGGATCAAAACACCTCCGGCAAAGTTCTGTAAGCTTCCCTGTAAAGCAAGACCAATGGTTAGTCCTGCTGAACCAAGCACTGCAACAACTGATCCCGTTGTCACACCAAACTGCGACAGAATAATCATACAGAGAATAAAATACAGTGCATACCGGACAAGTGAACATAAGAACGTGACTACACCAGTCTCCGTATTGCCCCGCTCCATCGTTTTTCGGAGCATTTTTACGATCACATTAATCACCTTTAAGCCGACTAGCAGGATCACAACCGCAATGATCAGCTGCATCAGAAAGCTTAAAAGATCCGGCAGGATTTTTTTGAAATAGGTCACAACAACACCTGGATTTTCCACAACCTGATTGAATGCGGCCTCCTCGGTATCTGTCACCTGAAGAAGCAGATATCTCATTTTCTTTTCCTCCTTATTCTACATGGCTTTATAGTAGCATAAAAAGCTCCCGACAGAAAGATACAATTTCTGCCAGGAGCACTATTCATGATCACAATCGTTCACACGCGCCATTCGCAAAACGCATGTTCCGTGTTCATCATTTATTTAATGACGCGTACCTTTAATACACCGTCAATTGCTTTTAATTTGTTAATTACTTCTTCCGTTAATGGAGAATCCACATCAATTAAAGCATATGCATAATCGCCTTTTCCTTTGTTGGTCATATCCGATACGTTAATATCCGCATCACCAAGAATGGTTGCGTACTGGCTGATCATGCCTTTGACATTCTTATGAAGGATTCCAACACGGCCTGCTGTCAGGCATGCACCCATGTTGCAGTCCGGGAAGTTTACAGAATGAACGATGTTACCGTTCTCCATGTAATCACGGATCTCACGGACAGCCATAATCGCACAATTATCTTCTGACTCTGCTGTAGATGCTCCAAGATGAGGTGTTACGATACAGCCCTTTGCTCCAACGGTTGTTGTGTTCGGGAAATCAGAAACATATTTCTTGATCTTTCCTGCTGCAAGCGCATCCACCATCGCCTCTTCATCTACAAGAAGGTCTCTTGCAAAATTCAAAACAATTGCTGTCGGTTTCATCATTGCAATAGCTTCTGCGCTGATCATCTTCTTCGTCGAATCAAGAAGTGGTACATGGATCGTAATGAAATCACATTCCTTGTAAATGTCCTCGACATTACTGATATGCTTTACACTTCTGGAAAGATTCCATGCTGCATTTACAGAAATATATGGATCATATCCATAAACCTCCATGCCCATATGT
>CAKRLN010000009.1 GCA_934359535.1 uncultured Lachnospiraceae bacterium | reverse complement strand
GATATGATCCGTGTGATTAAGACACCGGAGGATACGGTTGTCCTCGATACAACCGGGCGGAAAAACGGCCGCGGGGCATATATCTGTCCAAACCCTGAGTGCTTTCGGAAGGCAAGAAAATCCAAAGGGCTGGAGCGTTCCTTAAAGACAGCGATTCCGGCTGAGGTATATGAGATTCTTGAAAAGGAGATGGAATCACTTGCAGAATAAGGCTTTATCAATGCTTGGCATTGCGGCAAAATCAGGAAATATAGCCAGTGGCGAATTTTCTACCGAAAAGGCTGTAAAAAGCAAAAAGGCATTTCTTGTTGTTGTTTCAGAAGAAGCGTCTGAAAACACAAAGAAGATGTTCCGTAATATGACCGATTTTTATCATGTGCCAATGTATGTATTTGGAACAAAGGAAGAGCTTGGACATTATATCGGAAAAGAGTTCCGGG
This sequence comes from uncultured Lachnospiraceae bacterium, assembly GCA_934359535.1. GTDB lineage: Bacteria > Bacillota > Clostridia > Lachnospirales > Lachnospiraceae > Roseburia. The sequence continues at coordinate 18,610 of CAKRLN010000009.1, read as the reverse complement.
CATCCCTTGCGGTAACAGATGAAAATCTGGCAAAAGCGGTAGAAAAGAATTTGGTAACTTGTAAAACTGAATAATGGAGGAAACATTATATATGGCAAAAATCAGAGTTCATGAACTTGCAAAAGAATTAGATATAAAATCACAGGATATCGTTGATCTGTTAAGCACAACGGAATATGCGGTCAAGGGTGCAACAAGCGGTATGGAAGATGCAGCGGCAGACATGGTACGCAAAAAATATGCAAAGACACCGGCAACGCAGCAGAATGCTTCCAAACCGGAAAATGAAAATACAAAGAAGGCTTCCGATAAGGACGCGGTAGAACGTCCGAAGAAGAAGGCAAGTATTTCCGCAGTCTTCAATGCGCAGTACAGTAAGCAGCAGAGACGTCCGGGATCAAATGGAAACGGTCAGCAGAGAAATGGAAATGGCGGCAGAAATAATGAGCGTGGAGGAAGAAGGGACAATAATAATTCCTATTCGAATCCGGCAAGCCATATCATTCGTCCGCGTCCAGTTGGAGAACGTGCAATGCGGCCAATCAGTGAGAGAACTGCAAACAATGATGCATCAGAAACACGCCAGGTACGCACACAGGAAGAAAGAACGCAAAGACCACAGAATGATCGTAGCGGGGCAAGACCTCAGGGAGAAAGAGGAGGTAACCGTGGCGAGCGGAATAATGATCGTAACAATGACCGCAGAAATAATAACCGTGGAAATGGCAGCTTTGGCAATAACCGTAATAATGACAGAAATGGTGGATATAATAATAACCGCGGTGGCAATGGAAACTATAATAACCGTGGAAATGGCGGCAATGGAAATGGTGGAAACAACCGATTCGGCAATAACGACAGAAATAATGACAGAAATAACCAGAGAGGCCGTTTTGACAAGGAAATGGATAAATTCAACAAGGAGGCAGCAGCTCCAGTTGAAGATGTAAGAGGAAAAGAAAGCCGTGAACGCGGAAATAACCGCAATAACAATAAACGCCAGGATCACGATAAGCTTGGAAAGCGTCAGGAGAATTATGTAAATCTTGAGAAGCATGGCGGAAGAAAGAAACCGCAGCAGCAGCCACAGCAGCCGAAGGAAGAAGAGGATGTAATCAAGACAATCACACTTCCGGAGAAGCTTATGATCCGTGAGCTGGCTGATAAGATGAAGATCCAGCCATCTGTGATTGTGAAAAAGCTTTTCTTAAAGGGTCAGATGGTAACGGTAAATCAGGAGATTGATTTTGAGACAGCAGAAGAGATCGCGCTTGAATTCAATTATATTTGTGAGCCGGAAGTAAAGGTTGATGTGATTGCGGAGCTCTTAAAAGAAGATGAGGAACCGGAAGATCAGATGATCGCCCGTCCACCAGTTGTCTGTGTTATGGGACACGTAGACCATGGTAAAACATCCCTGCTTGATGCGATCCGCTCTACAAGAGTGACAGACCGTGAGGCGGGTGGAATCACACAGCATATCGGTGCATCTGTTGTCGAGATCAATGGACAGACAATTACTTTCTTAGACACACCGGGACATGAGGCATTTACTGCAATGCGTATGCGTGGTGCGAATGCAACAGATATCGCAATCCTTGTTGTAGCAGCAGATGATGGTGTTATGCCACAGACCATTGAGGCGATTAACCATGCGAAAGCCGCTGGGGTTGAAATCATCGTTGCAGTAAATAAAATTGATAAGCCGAGTGCGAATATCGACAAAGTAAAACAGGAGCTTTCTGAATATGAACTGATCCCGGAAGACTGGGGTGGAAGCACAATTTTCTGCCCGGTATCTGCCCATACGCATGATGGTATTGAGAATCTGTTAGAGATGATTCTTTTAACAGCAGAGGTACTTGAGTTAAAGGCAAATCCAAACCGTAATGCAAGAGGTCTTGTTGTGGAAGCGCAGCTTGACAAGGGACGTGGATCGGTTGCAACGGTTCTGGTACAGAAGGGTACCCTGCATGTCGGTGATCCAATTGCCTGCGGAAGCAGTTATGGTAAAGTCCGTGCAATGATTGATGATAAGGGACGCCGTGTGAAAGAGGCGGGTCCATCCACTCCGGTAGAGATCCTTGGATTAAATAATGTTCCGGATGCAGGAGAGACCTTCGTTGCAACAGATTCCGATAAGGAAGCTAAGGCCTTTGCAGATACTTATATTGCAGAGGGCAAGAACCGTCTGATCGAGGAGACAAAATCCAAGATGTCCTTGGATGATCTGTTCTCACAGATTCAGTCTGGTAATATGAAAGAGCTTGACATTATTGTAAAAGCCGATGTACAGGGCTCCGTAGAAGCTGTAAAACAGTCCCTTGTAAAACTTTCCAACGATGAAGTTGTTGTAAAAGTAATTCACGGAGGTGTTGGTGCGATCAATGAATCTGATGTCATTCTTGCATCTGCATCCAATGCGATCATCATTGGATTCAATGTCCGTCCGGACCCGGTTGCAAAGGTTACTGCTGACAGAGAGGGCGTGGATGTCCGTCTGTATAAGGTTATCTATAATGCGATCGAGGATGTTGAGGCGGCTATGAAGGGTATGCTCGACCCAATCTTTGAGGAGCAGGTAATCGGCCATGCAGAGATCAGACAGATCTTTAAGGCATCCGGAGTTGGAAATATTGCAGGTTCCTATGTGCTTGATGGTAAATTTGAGCGTGGCTGCAAGGTTCGTATCAGTCGTGGCGGTGAGCAGATCTTTGAAGGACCGCTTGCTTCCCTGAAGAGATTTAAGGATGATGTAAAGGAAGTCAAGGCAGGATACGAGTGTGGTCTTGTATTTGAAGGCTTTAATGATATTGAAGAGCTTGATGTTGTAGAAGCTTATAAGATGGTTGAAGTACCAAGATAGAATTGCTAAGATAGAAAGCAGGAATAATATGAGAAAAAACAGCATTAAAAATATCCGTGTCAATGAAGAGGTTCACCGCGAGTTAAGCAACATTATCCGCGGGGAGATCAAAGATCCGAGAATTAATCCGATGACAAGTGTTGTTGCAGTTGAGGTCGCACCAGACCTCAAAACTGCAAAGGCATACATCAGTGTTCTCGGAGATGAACAGTCCCAGAAGGATACACTTGCGGGGCTGCGTTCCGCAGAGGGCTTTATCCGGGTAAAGCTTGCAAAGTCTATTAATCTGCGAAATACACCGGAAATTAAATTTATTCTGGATCAGTCCATTGAATATGGTGTAAACATGTCAAAGAAGATTGACGATGTGACAAAGGATATCAAAGAGGATTAGAAGATGACAAATCTGGATGAAATGCTTCAGGGGAAAGAGACAATCGGGATTGCCGGTCACATCCGGCCGGACGGAGACTGTGTCGGTTCTTGTCTTGCGGTATATAATTATATCTGCACGTATTATCCGAAGGCAGAGGTTGTTCTTTACCTGGAGCCGATTCCGAATATTTTTAAATTTATGAAAAATTCGGAAAAAATACAAAACGAATGCAATGAAAACAGGACATTTGATCTGTTTATCGCATTAGATTGTGGGGATGCCGGCCGTCTTGGCGGTGCAGCAAAGTATTTCGAGGCTGCGCACCATACGCTCTGTATTGACCATCACTTGAGTAATCAGGCATTTGCCGAGGAAAACTATATTTTTCCAGAGGCAAGCTCTGCAAGTGAGCTTGCGTTTGAGCTGATGGAGACGGATAAGATCACAAAGGAAATTGCGGAATGTCTCTATACAGGGATGGTGCATGATACCGGTGTATTCCAGTATTCGTGTACCTCATCAAAGACGATGAATATTGCAGGAATTCTTATGGATAAGGGGATTGACTATTCCAGGATTATTGATGAGACCTTTTATGCAAAAACCTATGAGCAGAATCAGATCTTAGGCTATGCGTTATTAAACAGCAGACTTTTTCTGGATGGAAAAGTTATTGCTTCGGTTGTGACGGATGAGGATATGAAGCGTTTTCATGTCCTGCCAAAGCATCTGGACGGAATTGTAAGTCAGCTGCGTGCGACAAAGGGTGTTGAGGTTTCTGTATTTTTATATCAGACCGGAGACACAAGCTTTAAAGTAAGCACCAGAGCTTCAGGAGATGTGAATCTTGCTGAGATTGCAATGTGCTTTGGCGGAGGCGGTCATGCAAAAGCAGCAGGCTTTTCAATGGAAGGGACTCCGGAAGAGATCATCAGAAAGGTGAATCTGGAAATTGAAAAACAGCTTTCTTAAAATGAATAATGTAGATGAAATGACAATAGGAATAAGACAGTAAGCTATGGTAAATGGAATCATTAACGTATACAAAGAAAAGGGGTTTACGTCCTTTGATGTAGTAGCAAAAATGCGTGGGATTTTCCACCAGAAAAAAATCGGACATACCGGAACACTTGATCCAGATGCGGAAGGTGTGCTTCCGGTGTGTCTTGGAAAAGCGACAAGGGTATGTGAGCTGCTTACGGATAAAGATAAGGTATATGAGGCAGTGCTTCTTTTAGGGCAGCAGACCGATACCCAGGATATTTCCGGACAGGTGTTAAAACGTGCAGAGGTGCATGTGACAGAGGATGAGGTAAAAGAGGTAATCGAATCCTTTGTGGGAGAGATTAAACAGATTCCGCCGATGTATTCTGCTTTAAAGGTAAATGGACAGAAGCTCTGTGACCTTGCAAGAAAAGGGATCACGGTAGAGCGGAAGGCCCGTGCAGTCACAATCTATGAAATAGAAATTCTTGCAGTCAGGCTTCCAAGGATAACGATGCGGGTGCATTGCTCGAAGGGAACTTATATCCGCACCTTGTGCGAGGATATCGGACAAGCGCTCGGCTGCTTTGGCTGTATGGAGGCTCTGACACGTACACAGGCAGCAGGTTTTACACTTTCTCATGCATACCGGATTTCGGAGATTGAAGAAAAGGTACATATGCTTGGCAAAGATAAGCCCTATACGGAGTGGAACTGTGACATGTTTTCTGATCTTTTATATCCGATAGATTATGTTTTTATGGATTATCCATCTGTTACGGTGCAAAAGGAAGCGGGAAAGCTTCTTTATAACGGAAACCGGATACCGGATACTATGGCAGAGAGGCAGACGAAAGAGACTGCGGAGTTATACAGAATTTACGATTGGACAGGAAAATTTGCCGGGCTGTATACTTACATAAGTAAGGATACGTGCTATAAACCGGTAAAGCTTTTTATGGAATAACTATGGAATATATAAGAAATACGCTTGAATTTAATGTGTCAGAACCTTCTGCAATCACATTTGGTAAATTTGACGGACTTCACCGGGGACATGAGCTTTTGATGGAGAAGCTTTTAGATCAGAGTGCAATTCACGGATACCGGTCAATTGTGTTTACCTTTGATATTCCGCCAGCGAAAAATGTGAGTCAGGCAGAGGCAAGAGTACTTACGACAAATGAAGAGAAACATCATATTTTTGAAGAACGGGGTGTTGATTATCTGATCGAGTGTCCATTTACGAAAGAAGTCATGTGCATGGAACCGGAAGCGTTTGTGCGCTGGATTGTAAAAGCACTTCATGTAAAATGCATGATTGTCGGCACGGATTTTCATTTTGGACATAACCGTGGAGGGGACTATCGTTTGTTAGAAGCACTTTCGGAGGAGCTTGGTTATGAGCTTACTGTGCTTACAAAGATGAAGGAAGACGGGAGAGATATCAGCAGTACCTTTGTCCGTGAAGAAATAAAAAAAGGTGCGATCGAGAAGGCAAACCATCTGCTTGGATATGAATTTTTTGCAAAATCTAAGGTTGTCCATGGCAGACAGGTGGGACGTACCATAGGAATTCCGACGATCAATATGATCCTTCCACCTGAGAAGCTGCTTCCGCCAAATGGTGTTTATGTTACCCGGGTTGTAATTGGAGACCGCTGGTATCAGGGAGTTTCGGATGTGGGCTGTAAGCCGACGATTGCGGGAAATAATCCGGTTGGGCTCGAAACCTATATTATTGATTTTTGTCAGGATATTTATGATCAGATCGTTACGATTCAGTTTTTACATTATCTAAGACCCGAAAAGAAGTTTGATTCAATTGATGACCTGAAGCATCAGATGAATTGCGATATTGCGAGTGCAGAGAACTATTTCTCTAAGAAGGAGTAAATATGGACTTGTTTTTTAATTTAGTAGCAGGATTAGGATTATTTTTATTTGGTATGAATTTTATGAGTCAGGGTATGCAAAAGGCCGCAGGTACAAAAATGCGTGGTCTGATTGATGCCATGACCAAAAACAAGCTGATTGCAGTCTTGTTTGGTGCTGTGTTTACGGCAGTCATACAGTCATCTGGTGCGACGACGGTTATGGTTGTCAGCTTTGTAAATGCCGGACTGATGTCACTTGAACAGTCCGTAGGAATTACCTTCGGTGCAAATATCGGTACAACGATTACGGCGCAGCTTGTTTCCCTGAAATTAACCGCAATTGCTCCGTATATTCTTCTTGTCGGTTCCGTGATGATGGTATTTTTCAAGAAACCTGAGATTAAGAAGCTTGGAGAGATCGTACTTGGCTTTGGCTGTCTGTTCCTTGGAATTTATCTTATGACAGCAGCAATGGATTCTTTAAAGGAGTTTCCACAGGTACTGGATACACTGGCAAAATTAAGCAATCCATTTCTCGGTATTCTGCTCGGCTTTGTCATTACTGCAATTTTACAGAGTTCCTCGGTAACGGTCAGCATCATTCTTATGATGGCTGGACAGGGACTTATCGGTTTGCCGATCTGTCTGTTTTTTATTCTGGGCTGTAACATTGGTTCCTGTACACCGGCGGTTCTTGCCAGCTTAAGCGGGAATAAGGATTCCAAACGGGCAGCTCTGATTCACGTGATGTTTAACGTGTTTGGGATGATCATTTTAGGCTGTATCCTGTTAATTGGTATGGATTTTGTATTAAATCTTTTGCATGCAATTTCCGGGGGCAGTATCAACCGGTGTGTTGCCAATGCGGATACCCTGTTTAAAATTTTCCAGACGGTTATTTTCTTCCCGGTATCGAATCTCTTTATTAAGCTTTCCTATCTTCTTGTTCCAGGAGATGATAAGATAGATAATGAATATCATTTACAGTACATTGGAATGAAGAAAACATTTGTTCCAGCGACTGCTGCAATTGAAGCAATTCATGAGATCAACCGTATGGGTAATCTTGCAATTGAGAATCTGAATCATGCCATGGAATGCTTTCTGGAAGAAGATGAAGAGAAGCTTTCCGAAGTTTATGAAAGAGAACATCTGATCGACTTCTTGAACGATGAGATTACAGGCTATCTGGTGCGCCTTGTACAGTATGAGCTTCCGACAGAGGATTCGGAACGGATTGGAAGCCTGTTCCATGTTGTAAGTGATATTGAGCGGATCGGGGATCATGCAGAGAACATTGCCGATGCGGCAACGCAGCGCTATAAAGAGGGCATTGCATTTTCAAAGAAAGCAGATAAAGAGCTGGTTGAGATGTATACCGAGGTAGTCGACCTTCTGAAAAAAGCACTGGATATGTTTACGACTGGTAACGCGGATGCACTCGATGAGATTATCAGTGAGGAAAATGATATTGACCGTATGGAACGCACGCTTCAGAAGAATCATGTAAAACGTATGGCGAAGGGAAAGTGCAATCCGGTTGCCGGCATGATGTTTACGGATCTGATTTCCGGACTGGAAAGGATCGGGGATCATTCAACCAACATTGCATACGCGATTTTAGAAACAGAGCCGGATGAAGAGAAAGAGGAAGAAAATTAAGATCTGCTCTTTACAACGGATATCTGCTATGTTATACTTGATTGGTATGAATTTAGCCCATATTCGGTCGATGGACACTCCGACCTTCCGCTGAGTATCCGGGCGATTAAATAAGAAAAGGAGGATCATAACATGATCGCAAAAGAAAAGAAACAGGCAATTATCGCTGAATACGGAAGAACACCGAATGACACTGGTTCACCAGAAGTTCAGGTTGCTATCTTAACAGCAAGAATCCAGGAGTTAACTGAGCATTTAAAGGTTAACCCAAAAGATCATCATTCAAGAAGAGGTATGTTAAAGATGATCGGACAGAGACGAGGATTATTAGCTTACTTAAAAGAGCTTGATATCGAGAGATATCGTTCACTGATCGAGCGTTTAGGTCTTAGAAAATAATTGCGATATGAATAGAGCGGGGGAATGCTTCCGCTCTATTTTTTTGAATATCTGCTTGCATACGTGCAGATGTTCGTTTAAACTAATTTTATGTCAGAAGCATATGCCGGGACCACTGAAGAATATATGGAAATATCCGTATACTGTTCAGTAGTTTCGGGGCTTCTGAAGAATGAGGCATTAAGCTTAAAAAGGAGAACATTATGTACAAAAGTTATTCGATGGAGCTTGCAGGCAGAACTCTGACTGTTGATATTGGAAGAGTATGTGCCCAGGCAAATGGAGCAGCATTATTAAAGTACGGTGAGACAACCGTATTATCTACCGCAACAGCCTCCGTAAAACCGCGTGATGGAATTGACTTCTTCCCACTCAGTGTGGAATACGAAGAGAAAATGTATTCCGTTGGCAAAATCCCAGGTGGATTCAATAAAAGAGAGGGAAAAGCATCTGAGAATGCAATTTTGACTTCCCGGGTTATTGACCGCCCGATGCGTCCTTTATTTCCAAAGGATTACCGGAATGATGTAACTTTGAATAATATGGTTATGTCAGTGGATCCGGAGTGCCGTCCGGAGATCGTTGCAATGATTGGTGCTGCACTTGCAACAACAATTTCTGATATCCCATTCGATGGTCCATGTGCAATGACCCAGATGGGAATGATGGATGGGGAACTGATTGTAAATCCATCCCAGAAGCAGTGGGATGATGGTGATTTACAATTGACCGTTGCATCTACAAGAGAGAAGGTTATTATGATCGAAGCCGGAGCAAATGAGATTCCGGAAGCAAAGATGATCGAGGCAATTTATAAATGTCACGATATCAACCAGACGATCATCGCATTTATCGATCAGATCACGGCAGAGGTTGGAAAACCAAAGCATGAATATACAAGCTGTGCAATTCCAGATGAGATGTTTGCAGCAATCAGGGAGATTGTAACACCAGAGCAGATGGAGGAAGCGGTATTTACGGATGAGAAACAGGTTCGTGAGGACAATATCCGTGAAATTACAGAGAAATTAGAGGAAGCATTTGCAGACAATGAGGAGTGGCTTGCTGTTCTTGGTGAGGCTGTTTACCAGTACCAGAAGAAGACCGTCCGTAAGATGATCTTAAAGGATCACAAACGTCCGGATGGAAGAGCGATCAATCAGATTCGTCCACTTGCAGCAGAGGTTGACCTGATTCCAAGAGTACATGGTTCTGCGATGTTTACAAGAGGACAGACCCAGATCTGTGATGTGGTAACACTCGCACCGTTATCCGAGGTGCAGAAGATTGACGGGCTTGATGCCAATATCACAACAAAGAGATATCTGCATCAGTATAATTTCCCGGCATATTCCGTAGGAGAGACAAAGGTTTCAAGAGGACCAGGACGCCGTGAGATTGGACATGGAGCACTCGCTGAGAAAGCACTTGTTCCAGTGCTTCCATCGGTGGAAGAATTCCCATATGCGATCCGTGCTGTTTCTGAGACCTTTGAATCCAATGGCTCGACTTCAATGGCTTCGACTTGTGCTTCCTGTATGTCACTCATGGCAGCCGGAGTACCGATCAAGAAGATGGTAGCTGGTATTTCCTGTGGTCTTGTAACCGGAGATACGGATGATGATTATGTTGTTCTGACAGATATCCAGTGACTTGAGGATTTCTTTGGAGACATGGACTTTAAGGTAACTGGTACACATGATGGAATTACTGCAATCCAGATGGATATCAAGATTCACGGACTGACAAGACCGATCGTAGAAGAAGCAATTGCAAGAACAAGAGAAGCAAGACTTTACATCATGGATGAGGTCATGAGCAAGGCAATTGATAAGCCGAGAAAAGAAGTCAGTGAATGGGCACCAAAAATCGAGCAGATTACGATTGACCCTGCAAAAATTGGTGATGTTGTAGGACAGAAGGGCAAGACCATCAATGAGATCATTGCCCGCACAGATGTGAAGATTGACATCACAGATGATGGCTCGGTATCGGTCTGCGGAACAGATAAAGAGATGATCAAAAAGGCAATCGAAATGATCCAGATCATTACAACCGATTTCGAGGAAGGACAGATTCTTACGGGTACGGTTGTAAGCATCAAAGAATTTGGTGCATTTATCGAGTTTGCTCCTGGTAAAGAGGGAATGGTTCACATTTCTAAGATCGCGAAGGAGCGGATTAATCATGTCGAGGATGTATTGACATTAGGAGACAAGGTCACGGTTGTATGTCTTGGAAAAGACAAAATGGGAAGAATCAGCTTCTCTATGAAGGATGTTCCAACCGATAAATAAAGTTTTGATGAGGGCAGATGCAAAAAGCGTCTGTCCTTTTTGCATACGCCTTTGGAGGATTTTGCATATCATATAAAGAGAATATCGTAAAATGGGAACCGTATGAATCATGTAAAGGAGACTGTGCATGCAAAAAAAGTGTATCATGCCGGTTATTCGGGAAAAAATATAAGGATTGCAGTTTTGGATACCGGGATTGCGGCGCACCCGGATCTGATCAGACGAAGGATCTGTTTTTTTGATTTTGTAAATGGCAGACAGACGATTTATGACGACAATGGACACGGCACGCATGTGTCAGGAATTTTGTGTGGCAATGGGAGAAAGCGGAAAAACATGCCTGCAATTTCAGGAATGGCACCGGATGCAGATCTTGTTGTGTTAAAAGTACTGGATGCAAAGGGAAATGGTGATACAAAGGATGTATTAAAAGCACTGGAATGGGTGATTCACAATCACAGAATCTATGGAATCAGGCTTTTGAATTTTTCGGTTGGATTTCTGCCAGGTGCAGATATTCGGGAACAAAAGCAGATTTTAGATGCAGTTGAGGAATTATGGGATAGTGGTGTACTTGTGGTTGCAGCGGCAGGAAATAACGGACCAGGCGGCAATACGGTAACAGTACCGGGTATTTCAAGAAAAATTTTGACAGTCGGTGCCTGTGATGACGAGCTGCGGCAGACATCTTCTGTGCACCGTGGATATAGTGGCAGGGGGCCGACGGGATGCTGCATTGTGAAGCCGGAAATTCTTGCACCTGGAACGAAAATTATAAGCTGTGACAGCAAATCAGACGGCTATACGGTAAAAAGCGGGACATCAATGGCGGCACCGGTCGTATGCGGGGCATTGGCGCTTGGCATGGAAAAGGAACCTAATCTTTATCCGGAGGAATGGAAGCTTCGTCTGTACAATACCGCAGAACAAGTCAATACGGATACAGGGAAAAAAACATGGGGGCTACTTCATGTTGATAATCTGCTTCAAATGAACTAGAATAAGTAGGATATGAAAGGAAGGACGAACAAATGAAAAGAATTACGCATAACATTTTTAGTAAGCTTGCGATTGGTGCCTGCGCAATTATTTTACAGTTTATCTGGCTTGTCATGATTGTATATGCAGCCAGTGAACGTTTTTCCGAGATTAATTTTGTCTTTCATGTAGTATCTCTTATGCTGGCGCTTTATCTTGTAAGCCGGGATATGAAACCATACAATAAGCTTTCCTGGATCTTTATTATTTTATGGATGCCAATTATCGGTGTCATGTGTTATTTCCTGCTTGGCAGATCAGACTTAACCAAAGGGAACCGGAAGCAGCTGGCAGCTGTAATTGAACGTACCAGTAAAGATGTCCAACAGGATCAAAAGATCGGGGAGGACTTAAAAAGGCTCAGTCCGGCTGCATATAAGCAGTCGCGCTATCTGACGGATTATGCCAGTTATCCGCTTTGCAGGGAACAGGATACCCGCTATTTTTCCAGTGGTGAGGCTGTGTTTTTAAGTCTGGTGGAGGATTTAAAGAAGGCCCGGAAATTTATTTTCCTTGAATTTTTTATTATTGAATCAGGATATATGTTTGATACTATCATAGAGATTCTGGAACAGAAGGTGGCAGAGGGTGTACAGGTGCGTCTCATTTATGATGATGTCGGCTGTATTAATACACTGCCCGCAAAATATTACCGGAATCTGCAAAAAAAAGGGATTCGCTGTGCTTCGTTTAACCCATTCCGTCCACTTCTTTCCGTAATCATGAACAACCGCGATCACCGTAAAATCGTAGTGATTGATGGAAAAACAGCCTATACAGGCGGCTTTAATCTTGCAGATGAATACATTAACCGGGTCAGCCGCTTTGGCTACTGGAAGGATGCCGGAATCCGGATTACAGGAGCAGGCGTCTGGAATTTTACAGTTATGTTCATACAGATGTGGAATTATATTGTACGGACAGATGAGGATTGTAAAAAATTTTATGTGGAACAGGATCAAAAACAAACGGAGCCGGAAAAGGGCATGGTTCAGCCATATGCAGATTCGCCGCTTGACCATGAGAGTGTTGGCGAGACAGTATATCTGAATATGATCAATCATGCAAAAAATTATGTTTATATTTTTACGCCATACCTGATTATTGATTCGGAAATGTCAACGGCACTTATCAATGCAGCAAAAAGCGGCGTGGATGTTCGCATTGTAACACCTGGAATTCCGGATAAGAAACTAGTCTATCTTCTGACACAGTCTTATTATGAACAGCTGATCCGCGGAGGAGTAAGGATTTTCCAGTATACACCAGGATTTATTCATTCCAAGTGTGTTGTTTCCGATGACGAATATGCAGTTGTAGGAACGGTAAATATGGATTACCGGAGTCTTTATCTGCATTTTGAATGTGGGGTGTGGATGTACCGAACCAGGGCTGTTTTACAGGTAAAGGAGGATGCACTGCGCACATTTGGTGAAAGCACGGAAATTTCACTGGAATTTTGTACACAGCGCAATGTGATCGTCCGGTTCTTACAAAGTATTTTAAGTCTGTTTGCTCCGCTGCTCTAAAAAGAACAGATGAAGGCAGCGGGAAAAACAGTCGGCAGGTGAAGAAGCGGCAATCGTTTCTTTTGCAAGAATTTCCACACAGCCGATTTTTTGTTTTCCGATATAGTATTTTACAGAACCGATGACATCTCCGGCTTTAACCGGAGCATAGACGGAGGATGGAAGAAACTGTTTTTTTTGGATTTTATCAAAGGATACAGAGCCGGTGGAAACATAGCGGAAGGAAGAGGCATAGGCGAGTAAGGCAGAATCCTTTTTTCCACCGATGATGGGAATAGCAGGAAGCGGAGCTTTTAAGTCATCCGAATAAACCTGGCAGTGGGAAAAGCCATAATCGAGCAACGCAATTGCATCTTTATTGCGGAGTTTGGAATTTTCGCATGCCATGACAACTGCAATCAGGTTTACATCATCACGGGAAGCAGTTGCGGAAAGGCAGAATCCGGACTGACTTGTATAACCGGTTTTTAAACCGGTACAGAAGCGGTACTGCCGCAGGAGTTTATTGGTATTCGTCAGTCCGAACTCTGTGGAGCCGCGTCTTGTTTCATGGGTAATCTGATCCATCCAGATGGTGCAGTAATCATGGATGGCGGGATGCTTTACGGAAAGCTCCCTTGACATTAAGGCAATATCATAGGCACTTGTCAGATGTCCATCAGCTTCCAGTCCGCAGCAGTTGACAAATGTTGTATCGTTCATCTGAAGCTCTTTTGCCCGTTTATTCATGTGGGCGACAAAGGCCTCCTCGGTTCCATCTATGTATTCTGCCATTGTGACTGCAGCGTCATTTGCACTTGCGATACTGATGCATTTGATCAGATCGTTTACTGTCTGGGTTTCGCCTGGCTCTAAGTAAACCTGGGAACCGCCCATGTCTGCAGCATGTTCAGATACGGTAACGGTATCTTCGAAATGGATTTTTCCAGATTCGAGTGCTTCGAAGATCAAAAGCAGAGTCATAACCTTTGTGACGCTGGCAGGACGAAGCGCTTCGTGAGAATTCTTTTCGTAGAGCACGGTTTTCGTTTCTGCTTCCATTAAAATTGCAGATGGGGCAGTAAGGTCAAGTGTTTCTTCCGGAGTGGTTTTTTCTTCTGGCAGACTGTGTTCTGTTGCAAAGATGATGGAAGCGGGTGCTATGGTAAGAAATAAAATTGTACCGATAAGAAAAAGGGAAATCTGTTTCATGATCAGTTCCTCCTGTTTTTATCAGTATATCGGTACAGCTTTTCCAATATGAGTCTTGCTATTTCACAGGGATAACGGTAAAATAACTACAATGTCCGGATGGGGCAGTAAGAAATGGAGCGCTGGATATGGAACTGAACGTAAAGCTGCAGGTATTTGAGGGACCTCTTGATCTGCTGTTATACCTGCTTGAAAAGAATAAAGTAAATATCTATGATATTCCAATCGTTGAAATTACAAATCAGTATATGGAATACATTGCGGAGATGAAGCGTCAGGATCTGAATGTTGTAAGCGAATTTCTTGTTATGGCTGCAACACTCATTGACATCAAATCCAGAATGCTGCTTCCAAAGAATCCGGATGCTGTGGAAGCGGAGGAAGAGGATCCACGGGCAGAGCTTGTCAGACAGCTTCTGGAATATAAGATGTATAAGTGTATGGCAGGCAAGCTTCGTGACAGACAGCAGGATGCCGGAAAGGTTATGTATAAGGCACCGACCATTCCAAAGGAGGTCTTAGCCTATGAAGAGCCGGTTAATCTGGAAGAGCTGATGGCGGATGTGACGCTCGCAAAACTGAATGAGATCTACAAAAGCATTATAAAAAAACAGACAGACAAGATTGATCCGGTGCGCTCGAAGTTTGGAAAAATTGAAAAAGAGGAAGTATCCTTAGAGGATAAGATGACAGAGCTTTTGGATTTTGCAAAGGGACACAGACAATTCAGCTTTCGTGGAATTTTAGAAAAACAGGCAGGAAAGGTGGAGGTCATTGTGACCTTTCTGGCTATTCTTGAGCTTATGAAAACAGGGGAGATTTCCATTATCCAGGAGCATCTGTTTGACGATATCCAGATCACATCAAAAATTGCAGCTTAAAAGGGAAAAGCAGGAGAGGCATGAAGAAAGTAAACTATGAAGCAGTGATCGAGTCCATTCTTTTTACAATGGGAAATTCCGTTCCGCTTGCGCAGCTTGCGGATGCAGCGGGACTTGACACGGATCAGACAAAAGAAATACTCGAAGCGATGATAAAGCGTTATAAGAAAAGTGACAGAGGGGTTCAGATTGTGGAGTTAGACGGAGCTTACCAGATGTGCAGTAAGCCTGAGATGTATGAATATCTGATCCATATCGCAAAGCATCCTCCGAAAAAGGTGCTTACGGATGTCCTTTTGGAGACGCTTTCGATCATCGCATATAAGCAGCCGGTTACGCGCGTTGAAATTGAGAAGATCCGCGGAGTTTCCTGCGGACATGCAATCAGCAGGCTGATCGAATACAATCTGGTATGTGAGCTTGGAAGACTTGACGCACCGGGAAAACCATTGCTTTTTGGAACAACGGAGGAATTTTTGCGGAGCTTTGGCGTGAATTCCATCGAGGATCTTCCGGTACCAAGCCCTGTCCAGATGGAGGAGTTCAAGCAGGAAGCAGAGGAAGAAATGCATGTGCAGATGGATATCTGATACAATGGAATAATGGACAGGCCGATAGTCATATACATGTTCAAAAACGGAATGTATATGGCTATTTTTTTTCGAACACGTATCATTTCTTTTCTGCTTGTCTTGGTGCTTTTTGTCACACTTATGCCGGATATAGTCTGTGCGGCAGAGCCATTAAAGGAATCGGAGCTTTATGCAAAAGCCTGCGTGCTTATGGATGGGGAAAGCGGGCGGATTCTGTATGGAAAAAATGAATCGCTGCCACTTGCCAATGCAAGCACAACAAAAATATTAACCTGTATTACGGCACTGGAATATGGAGACTTAGAAGGGGTGGCAGAAGCATCTGCAAATGCCTGTGGACAGCCGAAGGTTCATCTTGGAATGCAGGTGGGAGAACAGTTTTATGTAAGGGATTTATTGTATGGTCTGATGCTAGAGTCCTACAATGACTGTGCGGTGGCAATTGCAGAATATATTTCCGGCACGGTGGAAGATTTTGCAGCGCTTATGAACAAGAAGGCAGAAGAGATTGGCTGCAAAAACAGTTATTTTATTACGCCAAATGGTCTGGATGCGCAGAATGAAAAAGGGATGCACCATACAACGGCAGAGGATCTGTGCCGTATTATGAAATACTGTGTATGGGAATCTGAGAAATCAGGAGAGTTTTTAAATATTACGCAGACAAGGGAGTATAGCTTTTGTGATTTTTCTGGAAAGACCTATAACTGCCGGAACCACAATGCATTCTTCACAATGATGGAGGGTGTTCTTTCGGGGAAGACTGGCTTTACCGGAAATGCCGGGTACTGCTATGTCGCGGCGTTAGAACAGGATAAAAAACGCTACTGTGTTGCGCTTCTTGCATGCGGATGGCCGAACAACCGCAGCTATAAGTGGAGTGATGCAAAGAAGCTGTTTACCTATGGCATTTCGAATTTTGAAAGAAAAAATATTTTTTTGCCTCCGAAATTAAAAAAGCAAGTCATAGAAAACGGATTTTGCAAGGGAATGACGTTAAAAGATTGGGGGAAGCCGGTTACGATTACTCCGGTGCTTGGAAAAGAGGAAGAGCTGGAGCTTCCATATCTGATTGGGAAGGAGGATCAGGTAAGGATTTCGGTAAGCATCAAACAGGAGATAAGCCCACCATTTGCACGCGATACGGTGATCGGGAAGGTTTCGGTATTATTAAATGGGAAACCGGTAAAAGGGTATCCGGTGTATGCCGGTAAAAAATTAGAAAGGTGGACATTTTCCCGGCTGTTCTCCTGCCTGATTCATTATTTTTTCTTTTCAGAAAGCAGTTGATATAAAATAATTTTATACCGGTATTACTTTTTATGATTGCCGCGGGAAATCGATTACGGTTGAAAATAAGCTCGAAAACTTATATAATGGATAAGAAGAGAAATTTAATGAAACTTAATGGAGGGCATAAAATGAGTACGAACAAAGAAAACTTGGCAATGCAGCGTATTGTCAAGTTGGTTGACGAGAACAGCTTTATGGAAATCGGTTCTCAGGTAACCGCACGCAATACAGATTTTAATTTGTCTGCGGATAAGACACCTTCCGATGGTGTTATCATTGGTCATGGACTGGTGGATGGGAATCTTGTATTTATCTATAGTCAGGATGCATCCGTTCTTGGCGGCACGATCGGAGAAATGCATGCAAAGAAAATTGCATCGGTTTACGATATGGCTATGAAAATGGGGGCACCGGTTGTTGGTTTTATCGACTGCGGTGGAATCCGCTTACAGGAATCTGTTGATGCACTCGATGGATTCGGACAGATCTATGCAAAGGAAGCAGCCGCATCTGGTGTAGTTCCACAGATCTGTGGTGTTTTTGGAAACTGCGGTGGAGGACTGGCAGTTGTTCCGGCATTATGTGACTTCGCATTCCTTGAGGAATCAAAAGGAAGAATGTTTATGAACACACCGGATTCCATTCCAGGAAACCGCATCGAGAAATGCGATACGGCTGCTGCAGCATTCCAGAGCGAGGAAAATGGCTGCATCGACTGCACGGGAAGTGAGGATGAGATCATTGAGAAAATGCGTTCCCTTCTTATGATTCTTCCAGGCAACAATGAGGGCGATGTTTATACGGATGAATGTGAGGACGATTTAAACCGTGTATGTGAAAGCCTTGATACGATGAAAGGAGATCCAAGATATGTGTTATCTGAGATCTCAGACGGACAGGTATTTTTCGAGACAAAGGCAGACTATGCGAAGAATATGGTAACCGGATTTATCAAATTAAATGGTATGACAGTTGGAGCAGTCGCAAACTGTACCGAGGTTTATGACGAGGAAGGCAAAAAGACAGAGGAATTCCCAATGTCACTTTCTGCACGTGGCTGTGAAAAGGCTGCGGAATTTGTACAGTACTGTGATGCATTTTCGATTCCGGTACTGACACTTACCAATGCAAACGGATTTAAGGCATGCAAATGCTCCGAAAGACGTCTTGCGAAGGCACTTGCGAAAATGACCTATGCCTTTGCTAATGCGACAACTGCAAAGGTAAACCTGATCACCGGAGAGGCATATGGAAGTGCTTATGTATCCATGAACTCTAAGTCAATCGGCGCAGATCTTTGCTATGCATGGAAAGATGCAAAGGTTGGAATGATGGATGCAAAGCTTGCGGCAAAGATTATGTATCCGGAAGCAGATGCAGCGGAGTTAGATAAGAAGGCAAAAGATTATGAGGCACTTCAGTCAACCGCTGAGGCAGCAGCAAGAAGAGGCTATGTGGATCTTCTTATTGAACCGGAAGATACAAGAAAATACCTTGTTGCGGCATTTGAGATGCTTTATACCAAATATGGTAATGAGCCGGAAAAGAAACACGGTACAAAATAGAAAGGTGAAGGGTATGAAAAAGAAATTAGCATTCGTGTTAAGTCTCTGCTTTATCATGC
>CAKRLN010000008.1 GCA_934359535.1 uncultured Lachnospiraceae bacterium | reverse complement strand
ACCTATGCATCTGACTTCCTTGGTGGACAGAATCCATTTGCTTATTTTGCACCAGTTGCTGAAAACATCAAGATTGCACCACTCTCTTCTTATGATCAGGGATGTGTTGAGTTGATCCAGAACTCTTTCAGCGATTACTTACAGGGCAATGTAGATTATGATAAGGCTAAGACAAACTTTGAGACATCCATTGAAGAACGTTATCCGGATATCAAACAGGTTAACTGGCCGGAATAATAAGCCAATCTGCGGGGGATAAGTGATTTTTATGCTCCGCAGGACCACCTTGACAGAAAGGAAAAGTTTCATGAAGAAAAAGAAGAAAACCGTCAGCTATGCAAAATGGGGTTATATCTTTATTCTCCCATTTTTCATTACATATTTTATTTTTTCTTTGATTCCGCTGGCGGATACAGTCAGATATAGTTTCTATGAATACTATCGTTCTGGAATCAAAGAGATCGGACCAAACTTTGTAGGACTCGCAAACTATGCAAGCCTTTTGAAATCAGACATGCTGCAGTATGGTGCAAATACGTTGATCCTATGGGTAATCGGATTTATTCCACAGATCGTGATCGCGCTGGTGCTTGCATGCTGGTTTACAGATGCCCGTCTGAAGATTCGTGGCAAACAGTTTTTCAAGGTAATTATCTACCTTCCAAACTTAATCATGGCATCTGCATTTGCAATGTTATTCTTTGCATTATTTTCAACAAGTGGACCGGTCAATTCCATTTTAATGTCAATCGGACTGACAAAAGCGCCAATTGACTTTATGGGATCGGTATTTGGAACCAGATCACTGATTG
Source organism: uncultured Lachnospiraceae bacterium (assembly GCA_934359535.1). GTDB lineage: Bacteria > Bacillota > Clostridia > Lachnospirales > Lachnospiraceae > Roseburia. Next base: position 18,292 of record CAKRLN010000008.1, on the reverse strand, counting down.
GACTCATGAACTTCCTGATGTGGTTTGGTAATACAACAATCATGCTGATTGCCGCAGTAAACGGCATCAGTATAGAAGTTTTTGAAGCATGTGATCTGGACGGATGCAACAGTATACAGAGATTTTTCTATATCACACTCCCAATGATCCGTCCAATCCTTGCATATACACTGATTACATCAATTATTGGTGGACTTCAGATGTTTGATGTGCCACAGATCCTGACAAACGGACAGGGCAACCCGGACCGTACATCCATGACGCTGATTATGTTCTTAAATAATCATTTGAAGAGCAAAAACTATGGTATGGCAGGTGCATTATCTGTTTATCTGTTTATCATCAGTGCAATCTTATGCTTTATAGTATACCGCATGACCAATGATGATGATCCGGATGGATCAAAGAAAGCAGCAAAAAAGGCTGCAAAAGAAGCTAGAAGGAGGAAATAAAAAATGAATTCAAAGAAATTCCGCACGATTTTTGCGCACATTGTACTTATTATTTTATCATTTTTGTGCCTGTTCTTCTTCTATATTCTGATCGTAAATGCGACACGTTCACATGCTGAACTTCAGAAGGGCTTTTCGGCACTTCCAGGAACACACTTTCTGGATAACCTGAAAAACGTGGCAAATGACGGAAGCTTCCCAATGCTCCGTGGCATCTTAAACAGTCTGATCATTTCAGCAAGCAGCGCAGCAATCTGTACATACTTTTCATCTTTGACTGCGTATGGACTTTATGCATACGATTTTAAGGTGAAAAAGGCGGCATTTACCTTTATTATGGCAATCCTTGTAATGCCGACACAGGTTACGGCAATGGGCTTCCTACGGTTGATCACGAAAATGGGAATGTATGATTCCTGGACTCCGCTGATTCTTCCTTCCATTGCGTCACCGGCAGTATTTTACTTTATGTATAGTTATTTACAGTCATCTCTTCCGCTGTCTTTAGTGGAGGCAGCAAGGATTGACGGCTCTGGGGAATTTAAAACATTTAATCATATTGTTCTTCCAATCATGAAACCAGCAATTGCAGTGCAGGCGATCTTTACTTTCGTAGGATCATGGAATAACTATTTCGTGCCTGCACTGATCATCCAGAGCAAAAACAAGATGACAGTTCCGATTCTGATTGCAACACTGCGTGGTGCAGATTATATGAATTTTGATATGGGTAAAATTTATATGATGATCACAGTGGCAATTGTACCGATCATTGTAATTTACCTTCTTCTTTCCAAGTACATCATTGCTGGTGTGACACTTGGCGGAGTAAAGGAATAGGGAGTTTGTTGTGAAAACTACATAAATAAATAACAGCTGGAAAGAACGCCATGGAAAAAGGGATATTTTATTACCATGGCGTTCTTTTTGACGGAAAATAGCTGATCGAAAAGAGAGGAAAAGAATATGAAAGAAAAATGGATACACAGCGGGACAACCAGTGGTGAAATAGCAGAGAGAGAATATAAAAATGCCAGACTTGCCCGAAGAGCCGCGGAGGAAAGCATTGTCCTGTTAAAAAATGATGGACTTCTTCCATTTCAGATAACAAAAAAGACAGCATTACTTGGGTGTGGAGCGGAGATGACCGTAAAGGGAGGAATTGGTTCCGGGGATGTGAATAACCGCTATCAGGTTTCGATTTATCAGGCAGCCAGGGAATGTGGAACACCGGTTGTCAGTGAAGAATGGATCTTTGATTACCGGAATACCTATAAAGCAGCAAGAGAAAACTGGAAGAAATTCGTATTAGAGCAGGCAAAACTTGTGGAAAATCCATTTGATGCATATTCTGTAAACCCATTTGTGATGCCGGAAGGAAGACCGGTAGAGGAAAAGGACGTAAAGGATGCAGAGCTTGCGGTATATGTGATCAGCCGTATTTCCGGGGAAGGCAGTGACAGGAGAAAGGACAAGGGAGATTATTACTTAAGTGACAGGGAACAGGAAGATCTTAGTTTTTTGAATAAACAGCAAATACCGACAGTTCTTATCATTAATGCTGGAGGACCAGTGGAACTAACAAAGGTGCTTGAGGAAATGCCCCAGGTCAAAGCAGTTTTAAATATTTCACAGCTTGGGCAGGAGGGCGGTTATGCGGTCTGGGATGTACTGACTGGACGTGTGAATCCATCTGGAAAGCTGACAACGACCTGGGCGCGTTCCTATGAAGATTACCCATCCGCAGAAAGCTTTGGTTATTTAAAGGGTGATGTGACCAAGGAAGAGTATAAGGAGGGCATTTTTGTCGGATACCGTCATTTTGAGCATGTGGGAATCAAGCCGTTATTTGGATTTGGGCATGGACTGTCCTATACGGATTTTAACTATGAATGTAAGCATGTGGGATGGACGGAAAAAACAGGATGTGAAGTAAAAGTATTGGTGGCAAATACCGGATGTATGTATCCGGGAAAAGCGACAGTGCAGGTGTATGTATCATTCCCAGGGACAGAAATCGAGAGGGAAGAGAGACGGCTTGCGGGATTTGCAAAGACCAGGCTGCTTCTTCCGGCAGAAAGTGAAGAGCTTTCAATCCGGATTGATGCAAAAACTTTTGCATATTTTTCAGAGTCAGAGCATGTCTGGAAGATTGATTCGGGTATTTATGGAATCTGGATCGGAGACAGTCTGGAAAATGCCGTACAGGCGGGAGAAGTTGTGATTGGGGAGACATGCTGCCACAATGCAGCCGGAAACCAGACTGCTGTGGAGCAGCATGCAGCAGCTGACTCAAAAGAAGATGAGGCAGAAGAACTGGTAGGCCGGATTCCGATTGAAAAGCTGATGCCTCTTCTTTATGGATATATTTCTGATGGGGCATCCACGCTCGGAGCAGCCGGGATCCGTGTACCAGGTTCCGCAGGGGAGACGACAGCGGAACTGGAAATGGAATATGGCATCCGTTCCATGATCTTTGCGGATGGACCGGCAGGAATCCGCCTGCATCAGAGCTATGAGGTTGACCGGAATACGGATCAGGTGTATGGAAAAAGTGTTCTTGGCGCATTGGAAAACGGTTTTTTAGAGCCTGAGGTGCATCATGAAAATGCAGATACGTATTTTCAGTATTGTACAGCTTTTCCAGTTGGAACAGCACTTGCCCAGACGTGGAATCCATGCTTAATGTATGAGGTTGGACAGGGTGTGGCACTGGAAATGCAGGAATTTCATGTAGATCTCTGGCTTGCACCGGGCATGAATATTCACAGAAATCCGCTTTGTGGAAGAAATTTTGAGTATTATTCGGAAGATCCGCTGCTTTCCGGTAAGCTTGCAGCAGCAATTACAGGTGGGGTACAGAGCAGGCCGGGATGTGGTGTTACGATCAAGCATTTTGCCTGCAACAATCAGGAGGATAACCGTATGGGAATTGACATCCATGTATCGGAACGTGCCCTCCGGGAAATCTATCTGCGTGGTTTTGAAATCGCGGTAAAGGAAAGCAAACCGCTTGCCATTATGACTTCTTATAATCTGATCAATGGAATCCATACAGCAAACCGCAGGGATCTTTGTACGGATATTGCAAGAGGCGAATGGGGATTTGACGGAATGATCATGTCGGACTGGAGCACAACTGCACCGGAGGATGGAAGCATTCCGTGGAAGTGTATCAAGGCTGGAAATGATCTGATCATGCCTGGAAGCAGAAAGGATGAATCGGATATCCGGGATGCATTTTTGCAGGGAGATCTGACAGAAGAAGATATCCGTCTGTGTGCGGCACGGATCGTCCGCACGATCCGCAGGCTGGATCAATAGTGAATCGTTCGAAACAGAAGGAGGAAATAGTCATGTGGAAAAAATGGAACAGATTGGCAAGCATTTTGCTCTGTGGGACATTACTGTGCGGTTGTGGTGTGTCGGCAGAGACAGGAATCGAAGCAGAGAAAGAAACAGCCGGACAGGAGGAAGGAAAGGTTGTAAATATTTACTGTTGGAACGATGAGTTTAAGGGAATCTATGAGGCTTATGCAAAGGATCTAGAGAAAAAGCATGGAGTGGAAGTAAATTTTGTTGTGATTTCCAGCGATAATAATGCGTACCAGATCAATCTGGATGAGGCACTGGACGAGCAGAATGAAGCAATTGATGATGACAAGGTTGATCTGTTTTTGATTGAGGCTGATTATGCAGGAAAATATGTGAAATCTGATTACACATTGGATGTGTCAAATGATGTGGGATTGACAGAAAGTGACCTAAGTGGACAGTATGACTATACAAAAAAAATCGTAAGTGACAACGGAGCTCAGAAAGGGACAACATGGCAGGCAACGCCAGGACTTTTTGCATACCGTAGATCGATTGCGAAGGAGGTACTTGGGACGGATGATCCGGACGAAGTACAGAAGAGGCTTTCGAGCTGGGACGGCTTTGACCAGGTGGCTGCACAGATGCATGACAAAGGTTATTATATGCTTTCCGGTTATGATGATTCGTATCGTGCATTTTCCAATAATGTATCTTCTTCATGGGTTGTGAACAATCAGATTGTGCTTGATCCAAGCATTCAGAAATGGATTGAGCAGTCAAAAACTTATGCAGATAACAATTACTCCAACCATACAACACTCTGGAGTCCACAGTGGAGTCAGGATCAGGGACCGGATGGAAAGGTATTTGGTTTCTTTTATTCCACTTGGGGCATTAATTTTACTCTAATGGGAAATTCCCTGGCAGACAGTAGTGCACCGGCAGAGAAGGGGAATGGAATTTATGGAGATTATGCGGTATGCGAAGGCCCACAGGCTTATTACTGGGGTGGAACCTGGATATGTGCAGCGAAGGGAACAGACAATCTTCCTTTTATTAAAGATCTGATGTACCGGCTTACTTGTGATGCGGATACGATGAAACAGATCACACTCGATACACAGGATTATACGAATAACCAGAGTGCAATGGAGGCGATTGCAGCCAGTGACTACAGCTCGGATTTCCTTGGTGGACAGAATCATATTGCACTGTTCGCGGAGGCAGCCAAGAAGATTGATATGAGCAATATTTCTGATTATGATAAGGATTGCAATGAACTGATCCAAAAGGCATTGCATCCGTATTTTGATGGTGAAATCAGCTATGAAGAAGGCATGCAGAATTTTTATGATCAGATGAAGGAACTCCATCCGGAGCTGACGGAATAACAAAGGAGGAATGAAGTTTGAAACTGCTTAATAATATCAGTATTAAAATTAAAGTGATGCTACCAATTCTGATTCTTGGGATTGTTGTTCTGCTTGCCAGTGTATTCAGCCTTTCTGATACAAAGCGATTACGCGATACCGGAGTTGTGCTTTCTGAGGACTGTTCGAAAAGCATTGAACTTCTGATGGATATGTCATCGGAACTGGAGTCAATGGGCAAGAATATGTATGGACATTGTGATGCGGATACATCAATTACAAAGGACAGCTTTGCATCTACGATCAATGAAAAAATGGAGACGATGCAGGGGTACTTTGAGGCATATAAAAAGCAGCCATTAACGGATCGGGAAACAGAATATTTTGGTGCATTTGAAAAAAAATTTGCAAAATATCAGGAAGGAATGAATGCGGTATTAGATGCAAGCTCCAAGGGCGATTCTGATGGGGCTGTGGAGGCAATGAATGTCATCCAGAAGCCAACAGAGGACTATCTTGCCAAAAAGATAAAGAGTCTGATCTCCATGAGGAAGGAAGCAATGGAGGAAGCGTTGGCCGCACAGCAGCGTGCATATCGCGCTGCAATTCGTTCTTCGGTTATTTTTATTACAGTATCCTTTTTGGTAATCATTCTGTCGCTTGTGATCTGTCTGCGTGGAATTGTGGCTCCTATGCGTTATATCAGTAGAACGATGCAAAAAATGATAGATGGAATTGAGGCTGGACAGGGAGATCTGTCCATGCGTCTCAAGGTGACTGGCATGGATGAGCTTGGAACAGTGGGAAAAAGTGTCAATGCTTTTATTGGAACCCTTCAGGATGTTATGGAACGGATTTCAGACAGTTCAAAGCAGATGGATGAAATTGTATCCGAGGTAGATAAGATGATCCAAAGCTCGAATTCCAGCTCTAATGATATTTCTGCGGTTATGGAGGAATTGTCCGCATCGATGGTTTCTATGACGGATACCGTGTCAGGAATTTCAGAGGATATGAAAGAAATTGAAGCGCGCGCAAAAGAACTTTCAGAACAGTCGGATCAGATGTTGAAATATTCTGATACAATGGATAAGACAGCAAATGATATGAAAAAAGCTGCGGTGGACAATAAAAAAAGTACCGATGAAATGGCAAGTGCGATTATTGAACGGCTGAAGAAAACGATTGAAGATAGCAAGCAGGTAGAGAAGGTCAGTGAACTTACCAACGATATTTTAAATATAGCAGATCAGACAAATCTGCTGGCACTAAATGCATCAATTGAAGCAGCGCGGGCTGGGCAGGCGGGAAAAGGCTTTGCTGTTGTCGCATCTGAGATCGGGCAGTTATCTGAGTCCAGTAGAAATGCAGCCGTTAATATCCAGAATATCAATAAAACGGTTGTAGAGACTGTACAGGAGCTAATCCGTAACTCTAGTGAACTTGTTTCGTATATTCAGAATAATATTCTTCCAGATTATGACAAATTTGTATTGACCGGAACCCAGTATAATAATGATGCAGTCTATATTCACGAAGTGGTTGAAGCTTTTTACCGGATGTCGGATGATCTCAGACAGGAAACGGTTCATATTATGAATTACATTGATCATATTCTTACCGCGGTAAAAGAGAGTTCCGATGGGATTAATCTAGCAGCGGAAAATACGGCAAGCCTTTCTGATGAAATTAATAAGATATCTGGAAGGATTATGCAGAATAAGACGGTTGCAGATGAGTTAAGTGAAGAGGCAAAACATTTTTTGTGATTTATAAAAAATGTGTAAAATGATAGTTCAAAGGTAACTAGGGGGAAACAGATGAAAAAAATTGCAATGGTTATGGATGGCTGGCGCAGATACAGCAATTATGAATGGATACGTGGTTGCAAAAGCTACTGTATCCAAAAAAAGATAGACGCCCAGTTTTATGTGTTTCAGAGCTTTGGAAATTTCAGCCAGGATGAAAAATATAATAAGGGAGAGTATAATATCACGAGGCTTCCGGACTTTTCCCAGTTTGATGGAATATTGTTTGAGATGACCAATACGCTGCTTGTCAGGGAAGTTGACCGGATCGTGCAGCAGATTCAGGAGTCGAAGGTGCCGGCAGTTTCTCTGCTTGGCGCAATTCCAGGAATGTGCTGTGCAAGAGTGGACAATTATAGCGCAATGCGGGAAATCGTGGAGCATCTGGTTGCCGGGCATGGATGCCAGACACTGAATTATATCGGTGGGCCGAAGGATAATCAGGAAAATATTGAACGGTTTGCCGCATATTGTGATGTGTTAAAGGAGCACGGAATCCCAGTAGAGGAGGCGCGGATTTTCCATCAGGATTATGAAGTGGAGACAGGAATCCGTGCATTCCGGCATTTTCAGACTCAGGGTGGAATGGCAGATGCGTTTGTCTGCGCCAATGAAAATATTGCTGTCGGGTTATGTCATGAAGCACAGCAGAATGGCTTCCATATCCCGGAGGATTTCTTTGTGACAGGATTTGATAATTTTGAAAAAGCATCTTATTATAATCCACGGATTACAACCGTGGAATACAGCAAGGAAAGCAGTGCCTATCAGGCGATGAAAATATTAGACAGAATATGGAAGAAGGATGATGTGGAAACAACCGAATTTTGTCCAAGCCGGCTCGTTTTGCAGGAGAGCTGCGGATGCAGGGCAAAACATCCGAAGAGCAGAAGCCAGTATGTGACAGAAAACATTTTCCGCGAAGTCCGTGAAATTGATCTGTATAATGAAAATATGAAACTTGAGAGTAATTTGCTGGAATGCAGCAGCTTTCAGGAGATGGCAGAATGCTTTGCCCGGTGTATAAAAAAGCTGCGGGGAAAAGAAGTCTATGTGGCAATGAATCCGGATATTCTTGAAGTAGAAAACCAGGATGCGTTTGAGGAATCGGAGATCTCCAACAGAAATACCGGATACCCGGATGAGATGGCAATGGTTTTTTCCGGTACAGACACAAAAGCATGTGGGAAAATGCAGTTTAAGACAAAAAATCTGCTTCCGGAGCAGGATCGGGAAGGGATAGGAAAGCTATTTGTATTTTGTCCAATTCATTTCAGAGAACGTGAGATAGGGTATATTGTTCTGACGGATTGTGATTATATTCTGGAGAATCAATTCCTGTATGCAGTGCTTGGAACATTTTCAGCTGCGCTTGAGCATTTATATGGAAAGCTCGTATTACAACGCGCGAACCAGAAGCTGTCAACATTGTATGTGATGGATTCGCTCACGGGTCTTTATAACCGGATGGCATATGACTGCCTGGCTGTACCATTATATGAAAACTGTAAGGCAGCTGAGAGGAGCGTTATGATCGCTTTTATTGATGTAGACCATTTAAAATACATCAATGATAAATTTGGACATGATATGGGGAACCTTGCCATTCGTGCGATTGCAGATGGTATCCGGAATAGTGTTCCAGATGAGGGAATTGCTCTTCGCTATGGAGGGGATGAATTTCTTATTATGGTTCCTGATTATAATGAAGCTCAGGCAGGCAAACTGCTTGACACCATGCAGGATAACTGGAAACAATTTGCCAGTGTATGTGGATATCCATTTCCAATTGAGGCCAGTGCGGGATATGTCATTGCATCCGCTTATGATGCAGATATGGATGACTGCATCAATCAAGCGGACGAAAAGATGTATATAGAAAAACGAAAGAAAAAGGCTGCGAGAGATGCATAAAGAAAGGGACATACGGTTTTGCAATCGTATGTCCCTTTTGCGCGGAGAGCACGGGATTTGAACCCGCGGTACCCTTTGCGGGGTACACGGCTTTTCGAGAGCCGCACCTTAAGCCACTCGGACAACTCTCCATATTATATAAATTGTATGTATTTTCCAGAATATCTGGAAACAGTAAGTAGTATATCACATATCGCATTTTTTGCAAACAGATATCGCATTTTTTGTATATAGAATCCTTGTTTCGCAATTGACGGAAGAACAGAAACTATATTATAATGAGCAAAGAACTATGGACTTTTCCAGGAAAGGATATGCTTACTTATGAAAAGAATTGGTATGTTAACAAGTGGCGGCGACTGCCAGGCACTGAATGCCGCAATGCGCGGTGTGGTAAAAGGACTTGTTGAAAATGTGGAGGAATTGGAGATCTACGGATTTGAGAACGGATATAAGGGGCTCATTTATGAACAGTACAGACTTCTGACAACCGCAGATTTTTCGGGAATACTGACAAAGGGCGGAACGATCCTTGGATCGAGCAGACAGCCGTTTAAGCAGATGCGGATTCCGGATGCAAATGGGCTTGATAAGGTCGAAGCAATGAAGAATACGTATCGTAAGCTGAAGCTAGACTGTCTTGTGATCCTTGGCGGCAATGGAACACAGAAGACCGCGAACCTCCTGCGTGAAGAAGGGTTAAATGTCGTTCATCTTCCGAAGACGATCGACAATGATATTTATGGAACCGATGTTACCTTCGGCTTTCAGAGTGCGATCAATATTGCAACAGAAGCAATCGACTGCATTCATACGACAGCAGCTTCCCACAACCGTGTCTTTATCGTTGAGGTTATGGGACATAAGGTTGGCTGGCTGACTTTATATGCCGGTGTGGCAGGCGGTGCAGACATTATCTTGCTTCCGGAGATCCCGTATGATATCAATAAAGTAGTAGAGGCAATCCAGAAGAGAAGCAGTGCTGGAAAAGGATTTACGATTCTTGCCGTTGCAGAGGGGGCAATTTCGAAAGCGGATTCAGAGCTTTCTAAGAAAGCGTATAAAGCGAAGACCGCAGAGCGCAAATATCCTTCCGTGTCCTATGAGATCGCAGACCAGATCAAGGAAGCTTGCGGGGTAGAGGTGCGCGTTGCTGTGCCGGGCCACACACAAAGAGGTGGAAGTCCATGTCCGTATGACAGAGTGCTTTGTACAAGACTTGGTTCCGCAGCAGCCAAGGCGATCATCGATGAAGATTATGGCTGCATGATCGCGATGATTAATGGTAAGACAAAGCGGATTCCGCTTGGGGAGGTCGCTGGAAAGCTTAAGACCGTAGATCCGGACGGACAGATGGTCAAAGAGGCAAAACGGATCGGTATCAGCTTCGGAGATTAAATATAAGAAATAGAAAGTTGGTGGAAGCGTGTCGTATCAGGCATTATACCGTAAGTTCCGCCCGCAGGAATTTGAAGATGTAAAAGGACAGGATCATATTGTAACAACACTTAAGAATCAGATCAAAGCTGACCGGATCGGACATGCTTATCTGTTCTGTGGAACGAGAGGTACCGGTAAGACAACAATTGCAAAGATTTTTGCAAAGGCAGTCAACTGTGAACATCCGGTGGATGGAAGTCCGTGTGGGGAATGCCCATCCTGTAAGGCGATTGCGGCAGGCAATTCGATGAATGTGATCGAGATCGATGCAGCATCGAATAATGGTGTTGAAAATATTAGACAGATCCGCGAAGAGGTTACGTACCGGCCGACAGAGGGGCGGTATAAGGTCTATATTATCGATGAGGTTCATATGCTTTCCATCGGGGCATTCAATGCACTGCTTAAAACGCTTGAGGAGCCGCCATCGTATGTGATCTTTATCCTGGCAACAACGGAAGCACACAAGATTCCGATCACGATTCTGTCCCGTTGTCAGAGATATGATTTCCGGCGCATCTCGATCGATACGATCACAGACCGTCTGCGGGAGCTTATGGATGAGGAGCATGTGGAGGTGGAGGAAAAGGCACTCCGCTATGTTGCCAAGGCAGGAGACGGATCGATGCGAGATGCATTAAGTCTTTTAGACCAGTGCATTGCATTTTATCTGGGGCAGAAGCTGACGTATGATAACGTGTTAGAGGTACTCGGTGCGGTTGATACGGAAGTATTTTCAAAGCTGCTTAGAAAGATCCTTGCAAAGGATATCACAGGTGCAATCGCGGTGCTTGAGGAGCTTGTGACAGAAGGACGGGAGCTTGGTCAGTTTGTGAATGATTTCACATGGTACATGCGTAATCTTCTGCTTTTACAAAATTCGGATGGCATGGAGGATGTGCTTGATATCTCAAGCGATAATCTTGCTGTGTTAAAGGAAGAAGCAGTGCTTGTTGAGCCGGAGGTTCTGATGCGGTATATCCGTATTTTTTCGGAGCTGAGTAATCAGATCCGTTACGCAACACAGAAGCGCATCTTAATAGAGATCGCAATTATCAAGCTTTGTAAGCCGGAGATGGAGCGGGATTATTCTTCTATCATTGACCGGCTTGACCGTCTGGAAATGAAGGTTGCGTCCGGTGTAGCAGTGGCCCCTTCCGGCAATGGACAGCCTGTGTCACAGACAGCGGAGGCTCCCATCGAGAAGGCACCGCTTCCAAAGGCAATCCCGGAGGATGTTAAGACTGCGATCGGTAACTGGCGGTCGGTCATTTCCGAGTGCGGGGCAATTGCAAAAACCTACCTGAATAAGGGGGTTCCGACGCTTGGTGGAAATGGGGAACTGATCCTGTTATTTGATGACCCGAATGCCTACGAATATCTGTATGAGAATAAGGCTGGCTGCATGGATTCTTTGCGGGAGCTTCTGGAACAGAGAACGGGAAAGGCAATTGAGATACAGCTTAAGAAAAACGAATCCGGCAGGGCAGCGGCAGATGTTGTCCCGGATCTGCGGGATTTGATTCATTTTGATATAGTAGAAGAGAATTTTTAGGAGGACCAGAAATGGCAAAAAGAGGTGGATTTCCTGGAGGAATGCCAGGAAACATGAACAATCTGATGAAGCAGGCACAGAAAATGCAAAAGCAGATGGAAGAGGCACAGAAGGCAATCGAGGAGATGGAAGTTACTGCAACAGCCGGAGGCGGAGCAGTAGAGGTAACAGCAACCGGTAACCATGAGATCAAGAAGGTAAAATTATCCGAAGAGGTTGTAGATCCGGATGATATTGAGATGTTAGAGGATCTGATCATGGCAGCAGCCAACGAAGCATTGCGTAAGATCGATGAGAATTCCCAGGCATCCATGTCCAAGATTACAGGCGGACTTGGCGCAGGATTACCATTCTAATAACAGGGAACAGGAGCAGTCCATTCCATGGATTATTACAGTAAAGAAATATCAAAGCTGATCGAGGAGTTATCCTCGCTTCCGGGAATCGGAACGAAATCAGCACAGCGTCTGGCATTTCATATTCTGAATATGCCGGAGGAACAGGTGGCAGAGCTTTCCGATGCCATTATTCATGCAAAGCGGAATGTGAAATACTGCAAGCAGTGTTTTACGCTGACAGACAGTGATCTGTGTCCAATCTGCAGTGATGCAGGGCGTGACCATAAGACGATCATGGTTGTTGAGAATACCAGAGATCTTGCAGCATATGAGAAAACCGGTAAATATAACGGAGTGTATCATGTGCTTCATGGAGCAATTTCTCCGATGCTTGGAATCGGACCAAACGATATCCGGCTGAAGGAACTGATGCAGAGACTTCAGGGTGATGTGGAGGAGGTTATTATTGCAACGAATTCCAGTCTTGAGGGAGAGACAACCGCAATGTATATAAGTAAACTGATAAAGCCTACCGGAATAAAGGTGACCAGGATCGCGAGTGGCGTTCCGGTCGGAGGAGATCTTGAATATATTGATGAGATCACACTTTTCAGAGCCTTAGAAGGTAGAACAGAACTATAGAAAGGGAGAGACTATGAATAATTTAGAGCTTCAGAAAACAGCGAACGAAATTCGCAAAAGCATTGTAACAGCAGTTCACAGTGCAAAATCCGGTCATCCGGGCGGATCTTTATCTTCAGCAGATATTTTTACCTATCTGTATTTTGAAGAAATGAACATTGATCCGGCAAATCCAAAGAAGGAGGATCGCGACCGTTTTGTATTATCCAAAGGACATGTTGCACCTGCATATTATTCGACACTCGCAGAGCGCGGATTTCTGCCAAAAGAAGATTTAATAACTCTGCGTCATACAGGCTCTTATTTACAGGGGCATCCGGATATGAAGCATATTCCGGGAGTTGATATGTCAAGCGGATCTTTAGGTCAGGGATTGTCGGCAGCAGTCGGAATGGCAGCAGCAGCCAAATTTGACGGCAAGGATAACCGTGTCTACTGTCTGACCGGTGACGGAGAGATCCAGGAGGGACAGATCTGGGAGGCTGCTATGTGGGCTGGCTTCCGTAAATTAGACAACCTTGTTGTTATCGTGGATAACAATAATCTTCAGATTGATGGACCGATTGATGAGGTGTGTTCGCCATACCCGATCGATAAGAAATTCGAGGCATTTAATTTCCATGTAATCAACATTGATGGCAATGATTTTGACCAGATCCGTGCCGCATTCAAGGAAGCGCGTGAGACAAAGGGCATGCCAACAGCAATTATTGCAAAGACCATCAAAGGAAAGGGCGTTTCCTTTATGGAGAACAATGCTGGCTGGCATGGAAAAGCTCCAAATGATGAAGAGTATGCAATTGCAATGGCAGATTTAGAGAAAGCAGGTGAGCAGTAATGGCAGACGTTAAGAAAATCGCAACCCGTGAGAGCTACGGTAATGCATTAGTAGAACTTGGTAAAAAACATGAGGATCTGATCGTTTTAGATGCTGACCTTGCTGGAGCAACAAAGACAGCAACCTTCCAGAAGGCTTTCCCGGAACGTCACTGGGATTGTGGTATTGCAGAGGCAAATATGGCTGGAATCGCAGCTGGTTTATCTACCAGTGGCAAGGTACCTTTCATGAGCACTTTCGCAATGTTTGCAGCAGGACGTGCCTTTGAGCAGGTACGCAACTCAATCGGATATCCACATCTGAATGTAAAGATTGGAGCAACCCATGCCGGAATTTCGGTTGGTGAAGATGGGGCAACCCATCAGTGCCTTGAGGATCTTGCGCTGATGAGAGAGATTCCGGGAATGGTAGTTATCAATCCTTCGGACGACATTGAAGCAAAAGCTGCGGTAGAGGCAGCGTATGAGCATGTAGGCCCTGTATACATGAGATTTGGACGTCTTGCAGTTCCGGTAATTAACGATCATGCAGATTATAAATTTGAGATTGGAAAAGGAATTGTTTTAAAAGAAGGGACAGATGTATCCATTTTTGCAACGGGTCTTGAGGTAAGTGAAGCATTAGAAGCAGCTAAAATGTTAGAGGCTGATGGAATAAATGCAGAAGTAATTAATATTCATACAATCAAGCCACTCGATAAAGAGCTTGTCGTAAAATCTGCACAGAAGACAGGAAAGGTTGTTACGGTAGAGGAGCACTGGATCAATGGAGGACTTGGAAGCGCTGTATGTGAAGTGCTTTCTGAGGAAGCTCCAACCAAGGTGCTGCGCATCGGTGTAGAAGATAAATTCGGAGAGTCCGGACCAGCAGCAGAGTTGATCCACAAATATGAATTAGATGCAGAGGGCATTTATAAGAAAGTAAAAGCTTTTGTAAAATAAAAGGTATTTTCCAGGATAGGAGAAAAGGGCGGATACAGAAATGTACCGTCCTTTTTTGTGCCCTTTTTCAGTATGCCGTCGAAATGTTATAAGAAACCAGTCTGCCGTTCATCATATTTTGCGGGAAACATGTGATATGATGCCCACAAAAGGAGTGGTGATCATGAGTGAAATCGTGCACAATACGAAGCGGAATCTGAAAAATATTGAACAGATCGGTTCCCCGGAAGAAGAGGACAAAATCTATATAGAAAAAAATGCTTATGACAGACTGCACAGGGAAGAACTTTCTGACAGGCGTGTATTCGTTCTAATGGGACATACAGAATGTACAAATGGAAAATATACAACTTTCGTAGAAGCAGCGGTTCCAGTTTCCGGGATCGTGTTTGTGCAGAATATTCCCAGATGGAATAACAATTGCTGGAGTAGCGTGTTTCAAGAGATCAAGCGGGCGTATGAAGACGCGATCATTGTAGGCTGGGCAGTTGATATCAAAGGAATGCCGCCAAAGCTCAGTATGGAGTTAGAGGCAGTACATAAGGAGCAGTTTGGAGGCAGGCATCAGCTTCTGTTTCTGATGGATACGGTGGAAAAAGAGGAATACTTTTATATCAGCAGAAATCATCATCTGATGCAGAAACGTGGCTTTTATATTTATTATGAGCCGGAGAGAATCCGTCAGGCGGAGGACTATGGAAGCATGGAGGATCATGTGCAGGTGGAGATGGAGATTCCGGACTGGCGGACGGAAAGCAGGGTGCAGCCGAGGTATCGTCAGATGATGAACCAGAGAAAACGTGGATGGGACTGGCCGAATGGCAGGACGCAGGAGCGAAAGCAGCAAAAAATGGGATCATACAGGAGTTCATCTCTTGCAATGAGTGCAGCAGCAGTTCTTTTAGTTGGAATGATCGGTGTGGGAGCATACCGGACAAGAAACCAGATATGTGACTTACAGCATGTGCTGCAGACAATGTCACTACAGAAGGATACAGAAACATCCGGACCGCAGAAGACAGATGGAACGGGACAAACGACAGAGAAGCAGGAAAACACAATAGACAGCACACAAAAAGCGGCGGAAGCAGAGCAGTCCACACAGCAGGATGTAAGGGAAGAAACAGATCAGAAGCAGGAAGGCGGAGATAGGCAAAACGGAACGGTTCCAGTGGAAAGGGTTCCAGGAATTGATAAGAAAAATCAGGAGACGGACGCAGCGCTTACACAGCCAGCATCTGGAGTCATACATCTGTATACAGTAAAAAAGGGGGATACGCTCCGCCTGATCTGTCAGACGCGTTATGGAAACCTGGACAAGCTGAAAAATATCTGTGATTTAAATGGAATTACGGATCCGGATGCGATTCAGGAGGGACAGGAATTAAAAATGCCGGATGAATAAAAAAGATGAACAGCTTTGGAGGATATGGTATAATAACTTCGAACATTTGAAGAAACGGATTGATATGAGGATGGAAAAATGCCGCAGATGACAAAGAAGGGTTTTAAAACCGTAGAGACAAATCTGGAAGAATTACAAGAAAAAATACGTGTACACAGAAGAAAGGTCTTTTGGCGGGTTGTTAAGATTATTGCTGCGATTGTAGCGGTTATTGTGTGTATCGCATTATGGACTGCGCTTAGAAGCTATGATACCTTTGTGGTAGAAAAATCGGTGGAACGGACGGATTCCGAAGCGGTCAAATTTGAAGAATTCCGTGGCCGGATCATGAAATACAGCAACGATGGAGCTTCCTATATCAGCAATTCCAATGAGCTGATCTGGAACCAGGCTTATGAGATGACAAGCCCGGCAGTGGATATCTGTCAGGGATATCTTGCGATTTATGACAAACAGGGAACTTCAATCTATATTATGGACGAGACTGGACTGAAGAAAGAGATCGAGACAACCATGCCGATTGAGACGGTCAATATTGCAAGCCAGGGAACGGTTGCAGTGCTTATGAAATCGGACAATATTTCTTATGTAAAGCTGTATGACAGGACCGGGAAGGAGCTTGCGAGCGGTGAATTTTATGGAGATCAGGGTGGATTTCCGGTTGGTATTGCATTGTCTGACAATGCCCAGAAAATGGCGGTGGATATGGTAGATGTGAATGACGGTAACATCAAATCTACAATTACCTTTTATAACTTTGGTTCGGTCGGGCAAAACGAAATAGACAACAATGTTGGAACGTTTTCCTATTCTGATATGCTGATCCCGGATATTGAATATCTCTCGGATGACCGAATGTATGCGTTTGGTGATAACGAGATCATTGTCTTTGCAGGATCGCAGAAACCGGAGGTTGATCAGGAAATTTTTCTTGATCAGGAACTGGAAAGTATATTTTACAATGACAAATATATTGGAATTGTGTACGCAAACCAGGGAGAGAAGGTATCACATCATATTATGGTATATGATAAGAAGGGCAATGTTATTATGGAAAATGATACGGCACTTGCATATACATCTGTAGAATTTTTACAGAACAACGACATTTGTGTCCGGAATGATCATGAGTGTGAGTTGTTTACGATTCACAGTATTAAGAAATTCGCATATGCATTTGATAAAAAACTATACCGGATATTATCAGGGGCAACAAGCAACCGGTATACATTTGTAATGGATGGAGAAACACAAGAGGTAAGACTGAAATGAACTGGCTTTTTATTGTAATTATGATGTTTCTGGCACTTAATATTGTGTCAGGGTATACAAAGGGCTTTTTGCGCACAATTTATTATCTGGTGCAATGGGCGCTTGTTCTTGCATTTGTCACATGGGCAACTCCTTATGTGACAGATGTGCTTATGAAGAATACCGCGATTGAAACTGCGGTGCAGGAGCGATGCAGCGAATGGCTGCATAATTGTGTAGAAAGACAGCAGATGCAAGTTAGACAGGGAGATGACCAGGCAGCACAGATCGATCAGGCAGAAGAAGGAGAGAAGGCAGCACTTGCATTACTGGAACAGGCAAAAAGCAGTGGACAGAGTATAAACAGCCAGGAGGCACTTTCCGCACTTGGAATACAGCTTCCGAAGGAGGTTAGTGAGAAGCTTCTTAATACGGATCAGCTTGTTGGGCAGCTTGTGGATGGAGATGGCTTGTATGAGACAATTTCCCAGAATCTTACCGATTTTGTGCTAAAGGGAATTGCATATCTGATCGTTCTTGCTGTTTCGGGGGTGATATTCCATACGATAGGGCAGCTTTTGCGGGTAGTAGACAGGATTCCTGTTTTAAATGGAATCAACCGTATGCTCGGAATCGCAGCAGGGCTTATAAAAGGAATGGTTGGAGTCTGGGTATTTCTGGCTGTTGTTGCATTCTTTAGCAGCTCAGAAGCTGGAATTTCTCTTCTGAAATATATTTATGAAGCACCGGCGGTACAGTGGATGTACGAAAATAATCTGGTTATGAATCTGATTTTAATGTTCTTGTAAAAAAAATGTATAAAAATGTAAATTTCTTGTTGACTTTATGATACCATCATGATATTATAATCGAGCTGACAGCGAAGCACATTGATTTGAAGCTTCTGTCACAAAAGAAAATAAAAAAGTTGTTGACAAAGCGGAATGCTTATGGTAATATAAATAAGCTGTCGCTGATACGACAACAAAGAACTTTGATAACTGAACAGTGAAAAACCTT
>CAKRLN010000007.1 GCA_934359535.1 uncultured Lachnospiraceae bacterium | reverse complement strand
CCTTTCACCTGTTCGGAGGTCTCTGTTACATATTTGTCATTCAAATCCCCGTAGATTTTATTGGATTTATAATAATTTCCAATAATTTTCACAAGGTTCACACAGGCAAAAATAATGAGAGCAAGCCCGATCAGCATAACAACTGTGTATGCTATCGAGCTGCTCTTTTTTGTCGTTTTTTGTTCATAGTCCGTATTTTTCTCTTCCTGCACCTTCTTAATCTCCTTTTTCCTACTTTCTATGCCCTATTATGACACAAATTCTGTTCAAATGGAACTACCAGTTTCGTTCGGATCCTTCTTTTTATCAGAAAAAGCATTTCTTGTAAAAGCAATGAGAAGAACCCCGCTTCCAAGAATCCCAAGTGATCCTTTGACCAGACACCAGAGGTTATCGTCTGTTTTAACCGTTTCCCGATTGTGTACCATTCCGGCACTCTGTGCTGCTATCGTTGCAAACGTATTTGGTCTGGTCTTTTCCGGTTCTTCCGTTTCACTTCTGCCTGCCTTTAGCTCACAGACGTTTTCTTTTTCAGCCGATAGGGTAACTACATATGGCACAAACTGATACGTATAGGAATCGGATGTAACCGGTTCTATGACAACAAGATAGCTTCCCTGCTCAAGTCCGGTTACTGTTCCGGTTCCATTTTTTACGGGAAAGGTCTTCTCCGGTGTATCCGTCTTTTTGTCTTCCTTTAAGATTCCGGCATCTGTCTGTGTCTCCTCTTTCGTCAGCTTATAAATGGAAACCGGAATATCCGGGATCTGTTTTTCTTCCAGAAGCACGCTGCCAGCAGGTATTTCGAGTGTCAGTGTACACGGTGTCTTCTCCTCTTTATTTTCCATATCCATTGCAAAGACGCTAAGCTTCTGCTGCCAGCAGAAAAGTGCAAAAAGCAGAATACATGCCACGCAGACTCCTGTCTTTTTCCATTTTTTCATGATGATTTAATGCCTCCTTTTGATTCCATAGAATATTGCTCCTGCCCCCAAAAGTACCGGCAGCACCAAAAGCTGCGGATATTTTTGAAAAAACCACTTCTTTTCTACCACTTCCTGTTTTCTGACCTTCTCTTCATCATAAGGAATCCGTCTTCCAGTGACAAGCAATCTGTGCGTATTCACACCATATGGTGTGCAGGTATAAAGGGTGACAAGATCCTCTCCTTCTTTTGCCCCAAGTGCCTCACCGATTGCTTCCTTGTCTTTTTTATCCACCATCGGCAAAATCTCCGACACCTCATATGCAAATGTCTGATTCAGGATGTGAATATAAAACCGGTCTCCGATTTCCATCCGGTCAAGCTCCGTAAAAAGCTTTGCTCCCGGAAGCCCGCGGTGTGCCACAAGCGTGCAGTGCGTCCCCTCTCCCCCGATCGGAAGGGAGCTTCCATTCATATGTCCTGCCCCGGTCTGCAGCACATCGTCCCCTGTGCCATGATAAATCGATAGCCTTACCTGGATTTTTGGAATCGAAAGGTACCCCATAATTCCGTCCCCCGACACATTTAATACCTTCCAGTATTCCGTTTCCTTCCGGTTCTCCTGTGTTTCCCCAAACACATCCGCAAATGGATCTACACGTATCTTCCCATTCAATGCCTGTGCTTTCGCCCATTCCGCTTCAAGCTCAGCCTCTTCCATATCCGTCAGCCTTTTTTCATAAGTACTGATCAGCTGCTTTTGTCTGTAATCATTCCAGAGATCTGCAATTGCTGGATACAGCAAAAGCAGCACGCCGATGAAAAAGAGTATGCCCGTGATGACTGTTCCCAGTTTCTTCTTCATCTGAATGCTGCTTTTTATCATCTTTTATCGTTCCGTTCTTTTTCTTGCTGCAAGCTTGATTGCGGTTGCTGCTGCAATTGCACCACAGCCTGCAAACATGAAGACGGCTGTTCCGATTCCACCTGCGGAAGGAAGTGCAGAAAGTGTGGTATCAATCATATACGTATCTGCATAAAGTCCGCCGTCTGCTGCCTCCTTGCCATCCTGCAATGCAAGTGTCGCAGAAACGTCCTCCTGATTCAGACTGTAGCCCTTCGGTGCCTTTGTCTCTTCAAAATAGTAGGTTCCAACATCCAGGCCTTCAGCTTTTGCCTTTCCATCCTCCCCTGTAACAAGCTCTGTTGCGGCATCCTTTGTTCCCCATCCGCTCAGACGGTAGATCCCGTTTTCTTTTTCGAACTGTGCATACACCTTCTCTTCGTCGTCATTCAGCTTATAAAGCCTGAATTTTGCACCGGAAAGCTTTTTATTGTCATCCAGATTGGAATTATCGGAATCACTCGCATATTTGGTCAGTGTGATTGCTCCGGTATACAGTTTTTCGCTGTCGTAACCGAATTTTCCGGTATTTTCGCCATCTCCGATCTCTGCAGTATTTTCGGTCAGAATTCCGGTTACCACCGCATCATATGAGATCGTAATGCTCGCATCTGCATAGCTGTTATCGCTTACAAGCTCACTGAGGTCCTGGGTAAAGCTCTGCTTTCCATTCTCCTCCTTCACATCTACGGTATAGTCCTTGGTAAAGGAGTCTCCAACTGCTACATGGATCGTAAGCTTTCCGTTTTCGGCTGCATATTCTGCCCCTTCTAAGGTATCCTTTACCTGATAGGAACGGTTGATTTCATTTTCTGCAAAATACGGAACCTGGGATTTGATCTGATAGGTAACGGTCTTTTTCAGCTCAGTAACCTTATCCTCGTCTATCGCTTCCTTTTCTACAATGTTTGTGGCACGTTTTGCGCTTACTCCGTCTGTTCGCATGGTGTCAGCTGGTTTTCCATCTTCACCATATGTAAATCCGACATAAGCCTGCATCGGGCTGTAGGTATATCCTGCTTCTTCTCCCATGATATAGTAGGCACCTGCTTCGGTTACCTGGATATCAGAAACCGGATCTGATAAGGGAAAGCCGCCATCTCTTACAAGTTCTAATGCTTTTGCAAGCTCAGAATCCGTTGCTGCTGTAATGCCCTCTGGCGTCTGTGCATTCGGATTCTGTTTCTTAATCAGTTTCCAGATTGCCTGCTGGTCTGTAATGTTTCCACCAAATGCCTCTATATATTTTGCTGCGATCTGATCATCCACAAATGCCCAGCCAGTCTCTTTTCCCGTATCCTGCTTAATCACATGCAGATAACGGAAAACGGCTGCATCTCCTGCTCTTTGAACCTCAATTGCTGCACCTGCCGGTTCTGCAAAAACCGGTACACTCATGCTTCCGATCACTGCTGCTACGGTAAGCACCGCCATACATTTTTTTAATTTCATGAAAATCTCCTTTTCTTTCCATACGTCATCCGACGCGTATTATATAAGATGCAGGCTGCTCCAAGACCAATCGGAACGGCTGCAGTCAAATACCATAAGAACCCAATGCCTCCGGCCTCCGGAAGCTCATAAATTGTCATTGGAACACAGTGGTTTTGAACAATGACACTCGTGTTCGTTTTCACCTGGCGTATTTCACTGCGCGCACTACAGCTTACTGCGGTATCTGGAAGCAGATTATCCAATCGCTCGATGGGATTTCCATTCTCATCAAAATACGAGGCAGTTCCATCTACGATCTGGATCTGATCGTACTGCTGTCTGCTTACATTTCGTTCCTCTACATAGTAATTTAAGTTTTCCGGGATATCGGAAAAGACCGCAGTCTGCCCGTTCTTTAACGAAAAGCTTCCATCCGCCCGTACCGTCCCGGTTACTCCTGTGTCTATTCCATTCGAAAGGAGCTGATATCCGGTTCCCTCTGGAAGCGGCTGAAAGCTGCCTGGCTCCTCTTCCTTTTCCAGATATAGGACAAAGGAAAACTCGTCATTGGAATCCGTCATTCCATTAATCCCGGTTACCTGTTTTGATATTTTTAATGAATTTTTTGGAATTGGTGGAAGGTTAAATTTCAAGGAACAGTTCGATACATTTGCCCCCCGTTCCAGATAAATAAACTCCAGCCGGTGCTCGCTGTAATCCAAAAAACGCTGTCCATCTAACGAGAAGAGCTTCTGTAAGCTGGTTGTTTTCCCAAGTGTTCCGGATAGACCAGAAGATTGCTCCGAAGCTACACCGTCCACATTTACCGCACCCGTTGCAAAGTTGATGCTTCCCGCTACCCTTCCATGGATTCCTCCAAGATCGAGCACAAGCTGCCCATCGACAAATACCCATACATCGTCATCCCCGGAAAAGGAAAATGTCATATCCTGCCCGGCTGTCTTTCCATCCTTCGGCTGGATAAAATTAAAGCCAACTGTCATGCCGTAATACCAGGACTGTTCCTCTGTAATATCCTGAAGCGGCATAAAATTGCCACCCTTGTTTGTATTATAGACTACAAAATTTTTCCCTGTGTTACGGTCTGATGTATCATAATACGCATAGTTTGCTGCACTGTCATAACTGTAATAACCGTCTTCACTCTTTGTAAATAAATGGTTTAAACCGGATGCCACACGCGTCTCATCCGATAGCAGTCCGCCTTTTGCATTCGTATAGCTTCTTCTGCCTGCGGCTGTTACAACCGGATATCCCTCATAATGATCCTCTGCGGATGCCATAGAGCCATCTGCCCGGTATAATTTCTGATCCATAATTCCCTGCACAGCGGTGCAGTCATTGGAATACCCCCAGTTGCCAACCCATCTGTTATATTTTGGATAGCCCCATCCCGGATCTCCTTTAAAATACAGATCGCTGTACATATGATTTTCCTCGTAATCATACAAACTGATGTCAATCAGCTGGGATGTATCCGCAGTCGGAATCGTGCCATACGAATTTGCAGCCTTCCCTGCTTCGTCCTGTACGCATTGTTCCTCGATCAGCTGATCCTCGTCTGTCTGTTCTTCGGCTGCATTCCCTGTTTCTTTTGTGTCAACGCTTTCTGTATCATCTTCCTGTTCGGTATTTTCATAATTTTCAGTATTCTCATAAATTTCGGTATTTTCATGAAATTCGGTGCTATCGGTCTGTTTCGTATCTGCATCACGCTCTGTATCTTCTTTATTTTCCTCCTGCGCTGTCTCGTTTTCCGTTGTAAAAACTTCTTCCCCGCTTTGTGTGCTGCCCCCGATCATCTGTTGTCCGGGAGATTCCTCCGCAAACAGTGATACGCCTGTGTATCCTGTGCCCACGATCAGTGCAGCTGCTGTCACAAATGCAAGTGCAGCTTTTCCTATTCTCATATCTTTGTTGCCCTCCACTTCCATATAGTCTATGACAGGGCTTGTCCGGATATTCCAGATTTATGCAAAAAAAAGAGAACCCAGTCTGGATTCTCTTATCGTCATCGTATTTTCGACTAAAAATGTACCTATCTCACATAGATATGGGAAAGGTTATCCATGATCGCGCCTGCTACATCCGGCTTATTCATAGAATAAATGTGAATATGGTTTACCCCATTTGCAATCAGATCAATAATCTGTTCTGTTGCATAAGCGATTCCCGCCTGCTTCATTGCCTTTGGATCATCGCCAAAGCGGTCTACAATGTTTGTAAACTTAGCCGGGACAAGATTACCGGAAAGGGAAACAATCCGCTTTACCTGGGATGCATTTGTTACCGGCATAATTCCAGCTGTAACTGGAACATCAATTCCTTTTTTCAGCGCTTTGTACATAAAGTTGTAATAAATGTTATTGTCAAAAAACATCTGGGTTGTCAGATAGTCACAGCCTGCATCTACCTTTTCTTTTAAATGGTCAAGATCCTCGTCCATCGTATCTGCCTCCGGATGTCCCTCCGGATAACAGGCACCGCCGATACAGAAATCTCCCATCGATTTGATCTCTTCGATCAGCTCATAGGCATGATGGTACTGATCCGGAAGTGGAAAATCCGCATTTGCCGGAATATCCCCGCGCAATGCCAAAATATTTTCAATCTTACGATTCTTTAACTCCTGAATCACCGAGCGCACCTTCTCCTTCGTTGAGGATACACAGGTCAGATGGGCAATCGCAGGAATCCTGCAGGCATTAATCGTATCAGCGATCTCTACGGTGTAATCACTTGTTCCGCCAGTTGCCCCATAGGTACAGCTGATATAAGCCGGTTTTAATTCCGCTATCTCCTCTACAATTTTTTTGTAATTTTCAAGCTGTGCTCCCTGCTTTGGTGGAAAAAGCTCACAGGAAATCGTTACGTCATCTTTTTTTAAAATTTCAGATACTTTCATTGTATGTTTTTCATCCCTTCTTTTTTATCGTATTTTAGAATTTTCTCAGTTCATCCGTTCCGTCATCTACGGTATTTACAATTCTCTTGATCTGGACATAATAGGAGTAGCTGTCATTCACCTTTACCTCACACCGGTCTCCCACCTTCTTCCCGAAAATTGCTGCACCAAGTGGAGATTCCTTGCTGATTAAGTTCTTTAAGGAATTGCCCCTTACGGTTGTAACGATCTTATAGGTCTCTGTCTCATCATCATCCTCAAAATAGACATCGACCGTATTATTCATTCCAACCTCATCGTCCTTCGAATCATCCGAAATGATTACCGCAGTCTTTATCATCTTCTCCAGATAACGGATACGGCTCTCATTCTCATTTTTAAATTTCTTTGCTGCTTTATATTCGAAATTCTCACTTAAATCGCCTTGCGCACGCGCTTCCTTGACATCCTCAAGTGCCTGTTTTCTTACAACAAGCTTACGATGCTCAATCTCTTCTTCCATTTTTTTAATATCGTTTTTTGTTAATTCGTCATGCATTCCCCATTCCTCCTGCCTTATGATGTTACCATTTGTTTGTCCCAAATGCAAGGCTGGTTTTGCTTTGCAGCCACACAAAGCACATAGCCCTCCTTCTGATATAGCTCATAAAAAATCCCAGAAGACCTGGTATCAATCTGCTCAAAGGGAAGCTGCATACCAAGGCCAAGAAGCTTTGACGCACTCTCCTTTTTCGTCCAGAGCTTTGTAAATTCCACCGGGCGTTTTTCCTTTTTGGTTTCCAGATAAATAGCAAGCTCTTCTTCTGTCATGATCTTTTTTGCAAGGCGATCCATCCGTTTCCATTCCCTTTCCTCCTGAAACCGGATTCTTTCAATATCGATTCCAACCGGCTTGTCAGAGACTGCACAGACTGCATACTCCCCGGAATGGCTCAGATTAAAATGAAAGTCAGGAAGCGCTTTTATATACGGCTTTCCATGTTCATTTTTTGAAACGATCATCTCTGCTAACCGGTATCCTCTTTTAAAAAGTGCTTTTTGCAGGAGGCTTCCTGCCGCAAGCATCCTGCACTGATCTTCCCTCCCGGCCATAGTCATAATCGCTTTCTGCCGCATTTTATCCAGCCCGGAAAGCTGATCCTGAAACATTTGTCCGCTTTTTAAAAAAGGGGTAATGCTTTGTATCGATAATTCGATCATACAAACTCCTTTCCTAAATTCATTCAAACAGATTCATCCGTTGAATCCGGCTGCCCCGTTCTGTTGCATTTTTTATTACCTTCCAGGTCGAGACCTTTCTGAGTGTCCGGTTTCTATGTAAAAATCCGATAAGAAGCATCACCCAGAGCACTGGAATACAAAGGATATGCTTCGATGCCTTCGGGTACGTAAGCTGCACCTGATGGTGAAATTCACGGATCAGGCCAGATACTCCGCTCTGCTGTAAAACGACCATACGCTCTTTTCCAGATCTGCCGAATTCCTCTGCTTCTAAAATATCACTTAAAAATTCATCGGCCTGTGCAGGATCAACCGGATTTTTCTCCATGAGAAACGTCATTTCTTCTTCCCGGAGACCAAGATACCGGATGCAGACTGCGGAGATCATTCTTGCAAATCCAAAAATCCCGCTCTCCGTGACAAGACGTAAAAAGGTCTGTTTCCCGTTATCTTCCATTCCATGGTTCCACACAACCACCCAGTCACAGAGGAGCTTTAAGCCAAAGCCGGCCCGAAGGAAATCCTCTGCCATATGGAGCAAAAGAAAATAGGCAAAATAGGCATCTTCCACACTGTATAACGGAATTCCCATCACATCCTTTTGCACCCAGTGCAAAAGAAACTCCTTCTGGCACTTCTTTACATAAGAATCCAGCTGTTTTTTCCCGGTCTCTTCAATCAGATCCGTATGGATTTCTATAATGATTCCATCCGGTGAATCGAAGCTGATATGATGGTTTGCATGCTGCTCGTCCTGTTCCTTGATCCCATGCTTCAAAAGGAGCGTCCGAAGCTCTGCTGCACGGACCTGATCCGATACAAACAGATCCACATCCCCTGACTTGCGAAGCTCCGGTACCGGATAATAGGAGGCTGTGATACCGCCCTTTAATAAAACAGTGTCAATCTGCTCCTGTTTTAAGATTCCAGTTACGTATTTTGCCAGAAAAAGCAGATGATAATTCTGCTGTGCCACCCGCTCTGCTGTATTTTGTACCAGCTTTTTTTGTTCTTTTTGAAGTGGCATCTGCATCAGGACATCGTACAAAAGAGCCAGAACACTGTGCTTATCTGCAAGCGTAAGTATGCCGTCAAGCTCTTCTTTTGTCAGATTTTTTCCAGATTCCATATCCAGATCCGCAGCCAATGCTTTTTTTAACAGCAAAAGCAGCTCCTGTTCCTCTCTTTTCATATGGTGGATTCTCTTCCTTTCTTATGTTATACTTCATTATATACCTTTTGCCCCCTCATATCATCTGAAAAAAGAAAGGAAATGCAATTTTGAAAAAGAAACTCACTGTGACCTATCATTTTCTGCTGTTTTTTCTCTGCGTGGCACTTGCCATCGGCGGTCTTTGGTTCGGCATAAAAAAACAATACCTGCCGGTCTCCTTTACCGCCTCCATTTCCGAAGAGACGAAAGAAGCCCTAAACAATCCTTACTGTGGCTTCTTCACCTTAGCCGGATATCTTCCTTCTGAGGATAAGACTGCGGAGAATGCCTATAACTGGGGAATGAACCTCTGCAGCAGCACAAAAAACCAGCTGATCCTCCTTGAAATCAACCTGATGAACTATAGACAGAATACCTGGCTCTCCGGGAATGCCTGCGGCCAGATAAACCGTGTGCTCGATGCCTGTGCTGATTCGAAAAAACAGGTGATTCTCCGTTTTCTCTATGACTGGGATGGCAATGCCAAAGAGACTGAGCCCGACAGCCGGACGTTCATTGAAAATCATATGAAGCAGCTTGCTGCTTATGTAAATTCACACAAGTCTTCCATCTATCTGCTTCAGGGCATTTTTACTGGAAACTGCGGAGAAATGAACAATACCCGCTATGGCTCCGAGGAAGACATCACCTCTCTTATGGAGACACTTGCCGATCAGACCGATCCTTCTATTTTCCTTTCGGTCCGCACCCCGCAGCAGCTTCGGATGATCTTAAAAGCAAGGCAGCCAGTCACTTCAACGGAAGCCTACGGAAATACTCTTGCTGCCCGGCTTGGTCTTTACAATGATGGCATGCTTGGCTCCGTCTATGATCTTGGAACTTACGACGATACCCCTTTTTCCACCTCCTATGACTACACAGAAAAAGGGACTAGGGAGGAAGAAATCGACTATCAGGATCACCTCTGCCAATATGTTCCAAACGGCGGCGAGGTAACCGTTGATAATTCCTATAATGATCTTGACAATGCGATCTCCGATCTGTCTGCTATGCATGTTTCCTTCTTAAATGATGCACATGACCTTGCCGTATTAGACAAATGGAAAGCTTCTGTATACCACGGAAGTGATGTATTTGATGGCCAGAGCGGATATGACTACATCAAAGCGCATCTCGGCTACCGGTACGTTGCAGCCGATGCCTCGCTTTCTTTTCATCCGCTCTTTGACGATCAGGCCCTGCTCTATGTAACGATTCGAAATACCGGCTTTGCTCCGGCTTACCGGCTGTTTGACACCACACTTTTTCTTACGAACACAGATACCGGAGAGAAAAAGGAAGTGGAAACTACAATCGATAACCGCACGATCCCGGGAAACAATGCTTCGATCTTTACGCTTTCCCTTGATGTAAGGGCACTTGCCGCCGGAACCTATACGGTTTCACTTTCCATGGCCGATCCTGCAAGCGGACTTCCTGTCTTCTTTGCAAATGCTGGTTCGACAGACGAAGCTGCTGTTACACTCGGCACGTTAAGCATCCCATAACAATTTCCATAATCTTATTCTAAGACCACCGCAATTGGCTTTATGCTCACACAAAGCTTCCAAGCAGCACACCGCACTCTCCTGCTTCCTGATTGCAGAAGAGAATCGGTGCATGATCTGCCTTTCTTCTTGCATAAAGCCTTATGCCTCCGCAGAGCTGCGGTATCCATACTTCAAGTATCCCATTCTGTCCCGGAAGGAGCGTGCGCAGATCAAAATCCGTTTGTATCTCCTTTCTTTTCTCTTCTTCATTTTGCACAAATACGGCCGCTTCCTCATAAAACGGTGCAAAGCCCAGGTTTCTGATACTGATTATGAGCTTTTGCCTGCTGCCTTTTACCTCGCCTGCCCGCACTTCATCTACAAAGAAACGATAACCAAGATGTGCTTCGATATACGCATACAGACTGTGTCCGCGCCAGATGCCGTATTTCTCCGGGAGGCGCATTTGCTTAAACTGATCAAGACGGTTCTTGTCATGTACGCTGTTCAAATAGGTCACATGCATCTTCCTAAGCTCGGCTATCACCTTTTCTTCTGTCTGTTCTTCCCCGTCTAATACTTCACCGCCACAATATACCCGCTTACAGATCTCCTGCTCGAACTGCAGTTCTTCCATCCGGCACCAGCTTTTCTTCCATCCTGCTGCACTTCTCATTTCCGTACCAAAGGTTCCAAGATGTGTTCCAGAACCAAAGATGGCATCATCAAACAGGCTGACTTTGTATGTCTGCTTCAAAAATTCCTTTTCCGTGACAAGCATCCGCCATTGTGCCGGTGTACGCACAGCCAGACAAATCTTGTCTGAAAAATATGGTACAATGCTTTGGTACATTTTAAGCAGATGCTCTTCGCTTAAATATGCCGATGTATGCATTTCCCCCCAGCTTCCTACAAGAAGTCCCTGGAAAAGAAAAACAGAGCTGCTTTCCTTTTCAATCATCGCATGAAGCATCTGTCCGATCTGCGTAAGGTGCAAAAGCACCGTGGCAAACTCCTTCGGCTCACGTTCCATTCCCTGTCCGTTTCTGTCATATACCGGACGAAAGATTACGTCATACCCATGCTCTTTAAAAAAGGAAAGCACCCTGCTTATATTAATTAATGCGTCCTCATCGAATTCCCTTTCTACGTAAGCTCCAATATCCCACACAACAAGTGCAAGCGTCTCTCCCTTTGTAATGCTAAAGGAGAGTTCGTCAAAATCTGGCTTTTTTCCCGCAAAAAAGGTGTAAATCGTATAAAAGCCTCTTGCCGGAGAGCAGAACTGCCCTGTACTTTCGATACAGTCTGTACCGGAAAAGATCCGTTTTTTTCTGTTTTTACCAATTATCCAGTTCATCTGCTGCTCCTACATCAATTTTTAACACACGGACACGGATCAGTACCGCAAACACGGAAAACATCATCCGGAACATATAAATCACTGGTTTTAACCCGGAGTGCATGCTCTTTCCTTCGATCCGCTGATGCATCACCGCAGGGATTTCCACCACCCGAAAGCCCAAAAGAAGCATCTGTAGGACCATATTTGCATCCGGATATTTGTCGTCAAAATGGCCATATTTCGAATAAAACAGAACCGTTCTCCAGCTTAGCCCCTGAAGTCCCGATGTCGGGTCTGTGATCTTTTTTCCGGCAAACAGACGGATCAGGAATCGGAACAGGACAAATGCGATCTTTTTTACCCCGGATATCTCAAAGCTCGTACTTCCTTCCATAAACCGGGAACCAATTACAAGATCCGGATAACCGCCTGCTTCATCCTTTGTCTTAAGTCTTCTGTAAATCGGCAGAATATTGCATACATCATGCTGACCGTCTGCATCCATCTGGATCACATACCGGTAACCCTTGCGGATCGCATATTTATACCCAAGCTGCAACGCACTTCCATAACCAAGATTAAAGACATGCGTTACTACCTGATGATTCCTTGATTTGGTAACCCAGTTTGTTGCATCGTTTGATGCGTCATTCATCACAAGCACATCCGCAATTTCTGCAATTTCAGGCTGCTCTAATTTTTTTAGCAGCTCTTTTATGGTATTTGCCTCATTGTATGCTGGAATTATGATTAAAAGCTCTTTTGTTGTTTTATCAATTGTCATACATTCTCATTCCTTACGTATCTTAGACATCCTTTTCTCATGCCTTGTTCGCATCAAGCAGCCGCCTGATATTCCTATCTGTCTCCTCTTCCTCTGACAGCTTCTCCTTTTGTACCTGCATGGAATAACGTTTCCGTTCTTTTTCATCCAATAACAGCTCTGCAGCCATATCCGCAATGCTTTTTGCATCCAGTGTACACATCCTGCCGTTTATGCCATCTGTAATCTGCTCGCGGTTTCCACTTGTATCCGAGACAAGAATCGCGCAGCCAAGAAGCTTTGCCTCCTGGATTGCAATGCTTTTTCCTTCAAACCGGGTCGCATGCACATACAGATCACACTGTCTGTAATACGGATATGGATTCTCCTTTACGCCAAGCAGGAAAAAGGAGTCCGTAAGCCCAAGCCTTTCAATCTGGTCTGTAAGCTCTTTTTTTAGTTCCCCATCGCCTAATACATACCACCTGGCTTCAATTCCACGGTCTTTGATCATCTTCATGGCTTCAATTGCCACTTCATAGGCCTTCTGTCCTGTAAGCCTGCCAACCGTTAAAATCCGGTAACCGGTATAGGAGTCCGAAAAGCCGCCCGGAAGAAGTGCCTTTTCCCGGATCTCTTGTTCATCGATAATATTATGGAAAACTGCCGTTTTGCTTTTACATTCCGGATAAACGGAAAGAAGTGACTGCTTCACCTCATCCGATACTGGAAAGATCTGGTCAAAGTCCAGATAACAGTCACGGTCTAAGGCTCTTGTATAACCTGCTTTTTTGTAATCCACATGAACGAATGCCACTTTCTTATCTGCCTTGATGTGCCTATTTACATAATACGTTGCCCCGCCCTCAAGATAAGCAACCGCGATATCATAGTGCGTGTCGTTTTTCATGCCGCCATCTGCCATCACCTTCCAAAGCAGCTTATCCGGGTAAAGCGTTCCTCTTTTTCCCATTGCAGCCAGGTTCCTGATCAGATAGCCGGTATTGCGAAAAACGGCACCATGCGAAAGCATCTGGCAAAGCACCTGCTTTTTCAGCTGCTTTTTGCCCTTCTGTGATAAAACCGATTCCCTGGAATATTTAGGATTTAAAACCGTCACATAGGAAGGCACCTCCGATAGCAGTTCCCCCTGGGAAAGAAGCACATAAAGGGAAATCTTATATTCCTCTGGCGAAAGCTTCTTCATCAGACTGATCATCGCACGCTCTGCCCCGCCATAGCCCATTGTATTGATGACAAACAGAATCTGTTTCATTGTGTGACTCTCCTTTCCAGCCTCTAAAAATTAGGCAATTGCGAAACTCTAAAAACAGACGCAGTTGTCTATCTAAGAATCATTCCTTGTCTGCTCCCGCATATCACGAAGTGTTTTTAAAATCTGCTCATTCTCCTGGTTCAAAAGGGATATCTGCATGGCAAGCTCCTGGTTTTTGCGTATTAGCACAGACACCTGGATACTTAAAAACCATGCTGCACACACGATCAGTAAAATTCCAAGCATAACGATAAGAAGCCCTTCCTTACTGATATACCGGTACAGCTCGGACGGATTCACCGTTGCCCCAAATATGATGCTCACAACCGACAAAAATCCCCAGAGCAGGCAAAACTGCTCCGTCATCCTCCGCCTCGCCAGAGAAAGGATTGTTATAACAAGAAGATATATGCCAAGAATAATTGCAAAAACTTTTATCATGCTTCTCACTCCTTATACCTGTCAAACACTTTAGAAGAAGGCATGCTTCCCCTTCCATGCTTAAGCAGATGTCCATTACAGAAAATATGCACATCCAGATTGCGCTCTAAAAACCGGAGTCTGAAATAAGCCGTTGTCCATCCCAAAAAGGAGCCGGCTGTAAGTCCGATTCCATACCAGATTTCTGACAGATGCGTGGAAACAACAGCCCCAGCCATCGTTCCAATGCAAAATACTGCTGCCGTAAGCACAGAACCAGCCAGATCATTAAAATAATAAAGAAAAATAATCTCTGCATACATCAGAAACAAAATAAAATATCCGGCTGCAAGACATGGGTAAATGCGCAGTGTCAGTCCTCCAAATCCAAATTGTGGAAGGAAGATCATACAAATTAAAAAGATTACAAGCGAAATAATAAACTGGATTCTGGAAAGGTTCATAAGTTCCTCGGAAAGCAGCCTAAACATCCGCTTTTTCGTAATCTCAATATCTGCTCCCCTGCCGCCGATTACCGCCTCGGAATATGCCTTATAGCGGGCATGGAAGTGCATTTCAACTCTTGATATAAATATAACACTGGCCGAAATGTTTGTAAACATAGCCAGGCAGGTTGCCATATCATATGCCGTCACACAGACAAAGCTTTTTGCAACTACCATGCGCAGGTCCGTTGTCCAGAACACGAAATTATGGATAAACAGACCAAGCGAATACAAAAAGTTCGTTACCATTAACTGCCAGTATTGTCTGAAATAAGAAAAAACACTCCGGTAATTGCCGCTGTTTTCCCTGAAATAACTCCGTACCACGGAAAATTCCAGCGCTGCCGTGACTAAAAAACCTACGGTAATGGAAAAGAGCATGGCATA
This sequence comes from uncultured Lachnospiraceae bacterium, assembly GCA_934359535.1. GTDB lineage: Bacteria > Bacillota > Clostridia > Lachnospirales > Lachnospiraceae > Roseburia. The sequence goes on along the minus strand of CAKRLN010000007.1, from coordinate 4,631 downwards.
GGTTACTGACCAGGACGCTGCATGGACAAGCACATAGGAAAGCACAAAGGAGATCCCCATTCCGATCCCGAAAAACAAGGAGATCTTCTTATAATCCTTACAGATCGATAAATATAACATCGAATAAAAGACAAGGACAAGCACCATATATCCGCAGTAGCCGGTAAACACATAAATCGCATCCACGCCTCCAACCAATACCTCGCGGATGCAGAAGGGAATTCCAAATAATGCACTGAATGCGATATTTATGATCAGTCCAAGGTTATAGCATGGCAGAATATCCGCATAGGTTTCATTGTAGATGATATCCGAAAGATATCTCGACAGCACCGAGTTAAACGGAGATGCCGTAAGAAGCGCAAAGATAAAAATATATAAAAGCGTACAGGAAAATAACTCCCGTTCGGCATACCCAACCTTAGAAAATCCAAGCACGTATTCCATCGCAATGAGTGCTGCAATCACAACGAGCATTGGCGCGATCGTAACAAGCGTGCTATAGCCTATTCCGATTATATTTGTAGTCATTGTGTTTTTCCCATAGATTTTATTTAAACTGATTCCAATTCCTGCCATAACTACCGCTCCATACCGTGCCCACTCATCTGAAACGGCTCATCGGTCCATTCCAGATATTTGTCATAAGCAAACCTTTTATAAATGTCTTTGTATACTGACTGCATCTGTTCGATCCGGTAAAATGCTTCTGCACGTTTATAACCGGCTTCTCCCATCTGTATACGCTTTTTCTCATTTCTGGCAAGCTCTGCCATCGCATCTGCGATCTCCTCTAAGTTCATAATATGTGTCAGAATGCCCGCCTGTCCAAAGCTGTCTCCATTTCCATAGATCAGCTCCCTGCAATTTCCGACATCCGTTGCAATCACCGGCTTTTTCGCCGCATAGCTCTCAAGAATCGTAAGCGGCTGTCCTTCACTGATACTTGTCAGGATCGTGTAATCCATTCTTCCAAGGTAATCCTTTACATTGATCCTTCCGGTAAATACAATGTCCTTTACACCGATTGTCTCCACAAGCTGTAAGCATTCCTTTGCATACTTCTCATCCTCATCACATGGTCCCATGATCCAGAGCTTTAAGTTTGGCACCTTCTTTTTCGCAAAGGCAAAGGACTGGATCATTGTTTTTACATCCTTAATCGGAGTTACACGAAGCACAGCCCCGATATTGATAAAGCCCTCATCCTCTTTCGTTTTGCCGGGAAGATTAGAAAAATTCTCCATATGAATTCCATTCGGCGTGATCCGAAGCTTCTTCTCATCACAGCCAAGCTCAATCTGAAGCTCTTTTGCATGTGCATAAAGGCTTGTTACCATATCTGCTTTGTCATAGGCAAGCGATGACATTTTCCGGAACTGTTCAATCCAGATATTTTTATAAACACCCTTTACCCAGCCTGCCTTAATGACCTCTTCCTCACGTTCCCTTGTATAGATTCCATGCTCTGAGATCAAAAGCCCGCATCCATAAAAATGCTTTGCCATGCTTCCAAGCACTCCCGCGTAGCCGGTAGCAACGCAGTGATAGAGATCCGCTTTTGGCACATCCGTTTTCAATGTCAGAAAAAGCGGCAGGTAAATTGAGCGCAGTGTCCAAAGGAAATCCGAAAATACAATATTGGGAAACCTCGTATAATAACATTTCTTTGCAATGCTCAAAAAATCCGGTCCCATTAAAAGATCATCTAAGGAAAGCTCCTTCTTATGGAATAATTCAAAGAGGATGTCCCAATCCGTCTCCTGATTTAACACCATATGCAAAAGCTCCTCATATTCTTCTTTCTTAAGGTGCTTGCTATGATGCTCCTTCCGGCGGATGCTCCAGTCCAGATCCTCCAGATAGACCTCATATACCTGGGTCAGATTTTCCGGCAGCTCATAGACAAATTTTCCACTTAACGAGCGGTTTGCAACGATCGTCAGGAGAATAAATTCTATATTTGGAAATGATTGGATCATGCTGTTGATCCAGCCGGATACTCCGCCGATCACATACGGATAGCAGCCCTCTGCTACAATACATACTTTCATAGTTCACCATTCCTTTTATGACGCATAATAATGAAGCCCTTCTGTCTTCAGATGGATGACCGCTTCCGTCCCGGAAAGGGTAATGAGATATGCCCCGTCCTCAAGCTTTATAAAGCTTCCATTATCCACTCCTGCGACTTCATCCTCATGTGTGCGCAGTATAAAATAAGACGTTCTTCCTGTATCAGATTCCGTAAGCCGGATTTCACTCTCCTTCTGCTCAGTCTGATAATCCAGATTTAAAAATGTCCGGACTCTCTGATCACTCTCGGAGATTGTTGTACTTTCAAAATCCGAAAATGGCTTCCAATAGGTCAGAAGATTACTTGAAAATTTTTCCTGTATAATCTGCCAGTTGTCACTATCATCCTCCGGCCAGAATACCTTTTGCATTGGCAGCATGACATTGGTATAGCCAAGCGCACTCTGAATACTGCGCATCTTAAAATCATCACGGTACGTATAGGTAACTCCATCGCTCGTTGCGGACTGTAAGGTAACGGAATCCGAGCAGTAGGATATCACAGGGTTTCCGGCATCCTTATCACAGACATAGGTTCCAATCCCATCAAGAAGCGGTGAACCGGTTTCTTCCAGTGCCTTAGAAAGATCACTTCCATCCACAAACGCTGCCCCAAACTGATAATGGTTGTTCTGCGCTGCATAAAAGCTTTCATCAAGTGCAAGCTTCTTTGCAAAATCAAGCACGGAAAATGTATTAAAGGAAACTCCAGCCTCAGCCCCCATCTCCTTCATCTGCTTCAGATAAAAAACATATTCCCTGCCGTCCGGCTTTGCAGCGTCTTCCAGATTGCCCTGCGGCATAAAAAAGCAGGTCATTTTCAGATTGCTCTGATCCGCAAGTGCCTCAAGTGCCGGCCAGACAATATCCCTTCCAACCGCAGTTGCCGAACGGCTGTAGCGCTTTTGCATCTCCTCCTCATTCTCATCTGCAAATCCTGGGAAATCAACAACCGACAGATTCTGTGCATTGACAACCGGATAGATATAATTCTCTGTCGTATCAAAGATCATACCATTGAGAAGTCCGATTGCCGTGCCATCCTTCATATAATCCCCGCAGACAGAAAATACAAAGCCCTCCCCCGGCCTGCTTCTCCAGATCAGTGCAGGAAGCTCCTCATTTTCAATGCTTCCGCCATTGTTTTTCATCTTCTTATCCGCAAAAAGCCCTGTCATATATACTTTCGTTCCATCTCCAGTCTGATACCACGGAACCGTTAAATCAAAATCCTGCCGCTCTTTGGCTTCCTTCTTATTCTGTGCCTGATAAACCGTTTCCCCGCCAAGCAAAAAACCAGAAAAAAGCTTCACCCCGGTAAGCTTCGTCTCCTCTGCTTCCACCTTCCGGATTCCAAGAAACTGCATCAGCTCTTCATCTGCCGCAATCTGGTCCGCATCAAGAAGGCTTCCAAAGATAACCGTCACCCCATGTGCTTCCATGTCCTTTACCTGTTCAAAGGCCTCTCCCGCCGCCTGCTTCTCCGATTCTAAAATAAGAATAGACGGAAGCTTTTGAAGCGGATTCGGACACTCCGAAAGCGAAGCACAGGTGGCCAGATTTCTTTTTGCGTACAGGCACCAGAGTCCTATACTCTCCGCCATACTGCTTTTTCCATCTCCCACAAAAAGCACATACTCCGGACTGTCAGAAGAAAGACTGTTTAAAGAAAGTGTCTCTCCCTTCCACGCACTGCCCCCATCTGCCTGCTTTGGTGTATAGCTGTCGTTGACATCGTACTGATTCTGGGTATCCCGGATGACCATGGAGAACTGGAACAAAAACAAAAGCACGACCATCATAATAAAAATACTGAAAAAATTTCTTTTTGATACCACTGCTACTTCTCTTCCTCCTCATCAATCACCTGATTAAACCCATAGTCAATTGCAAGATTATATAAATGATACATATTCTGCGTCAGCTTATAGCAGATAAAATTGTCTGACTCATAGTAGACACTCATCGCATCCGGATAAAGGTGTTCAAATTCCTGTGCCCAGTAATACATCCTTGACATAACAATCCAGCGCCGCTCTCCTTCATACATTCCAATCCCGCCGACATTCGGAAGCGGCTGCAATGCTCCGTCAACTGAAATTGACTGCCCACTTTGCTTATATGCAAGAGAGTAATTTAACGGAATCTTCTCGATAAAGAAATAAACCGTCTGTGTCGGAATCGTCATATTAGAATCGGTGGTCAGATATTCCATCTGCCGCAAAAAGCTGATTGTTTCCGTATGATATCCATGGTCAAGTCCCATCTGTGTCTCATCATTTGCAGAAACGATCGTCCAGGTATGATCCTGATTCTCATGAATGATATTCGTAAGACTGATGATTGCACCATTTGTCACATAATCCGAGGCAAAACCCGCTGGCTTCTTATAAAGGCCATTTGTAAGCATTCCGATAAGCAGTGCCCCAGAAAGCACAAGTGACAAAAGGTTCCGTATCCGGTGCATCCAGGCAAAGCCCAAAGCTGCTGCGATCACACCATCTGCCAGAAGAACCGGGACGCAGATCCCGATATATGCAAAATAAATGCTGCAG
>CAKRLN010000006.1 GCA_934359535.1 uncultured Lachnospiraceae bacterium | reverse complement strand
CATAATCTACATTGCCCTGTAAGTAATCGCTGAAAGAGTTCTGGATCAACTCAACACATCCCTGATCATAAGAAGAAAGTGGTGCAATCTTGATGTTTTCAGCAACTGGTGCAAAGTATGCAAATGGATTCTGTCCCCCAAGGAAGTCTGATGCATAGGTTGCATCATCCATAGCAGCTTCCTGCATTCCAGACTTGGTATTCGTAAAGTCTGAGTACTCTTTGGAAATCTTTAATAAGTTATCTTTATCTGCTGTCATCGCAAGAATAATATCTTTTACATGTTCTGGATCGTCTGTTCCGGTTGCAGCATGGATGTAAGAACCACCCCAGTTATATTCCTGTGGAGGAGTTGTAACTGCCCATGCTCCATCAGCACCATCCCAGTTTGGCTTTAAGGTAAAGTCAATACCCCATGCCGGGAAGAGGAATGCAAATACCTTTGACTGGGAACCCATAGCCTTATTCCAGTCATCATTCCACTGACCTTTTACATTGGCATCTACATATCCATTGTCTAACCATTCTTTGGAATCATTTACCCAGTTCATGATCTTCTGGTCAACATTTACTTCATCTCCGCCCGGTTCAACCCAGGAATTGTCAATGCTGTTGCCGTATAAACGGAAGGTATCTGCATAAGAAGAGAAAGTGTAGTAACCTTTTGCTTTTAACTCTGCTGCAGTCTGTTTGATCGTATCCCAGTCTTTCACTTTCTCGCCTACTGCTTCCGGTTCATCTGTTCCAAATACATCCTTTGCAATATCTCTGCGGTATACCAAAAGTCCAGGACAGCACTGCCATGTTGAGCCTCTCTGTACGCCTGCTGAATCCGAAGCAGTTGTTCTTGTAAAATCATACTGATCTGCAAATGCTTCATCCACATCAATGCCAAGATCCGTAAGCGGCATTGCTACATCAGCATCTGCATCAGTATATTTGAACACATAATCCGTCTCAGATAAGAAGATATCCACTTTATCATCATCTGCCGCATCTGCCTGACGTCCTAATGCTTCGTCTAATTTCTGCTGGTATACACCATCCTGGTTTGGATTGATCACCCAGTGGATTTCAGTTCCATCTTTTAATTTTGTTACTGTGCCATCCTTCGATGTTGACTCTACCTCCGGATAAACAGCCTCTAATCTCTCACGGAACTCATCGTTCCAGGAATAAATGTTAATTACTTTTCCCTCTGTTGCATCTGCTCCGCTCTCTGTTCCATTTCCGCCTGCTGCACTTCCGCATCCTGCGAATAATGTTGCCCCCATTGCTGCGGTCAGCAATACACTGATTACTCTTCGTTTCATCTTTCATTTCCTCCCTTTATGGATTTCAATACTTTTGAGAATTCTGCGAATCGCTCCTTCCGATTTGCTATCTCGTTTACAAGTGATATATTACCATAATCCAGCACCTTAATATATTAAATCAATTGTAAAAATATCAGATTCATGTCATAATGTAAAATATCTTACATACAATATTTTTTACACATACCACATAAAGGAGACCTGACTATGGCATTTTCAAAAGAATGGTTTCATACTGAACTTGAAAACAGTGAACTTGAAACACAGCACCGCTCACCAAATATTGAATATTCTTTTTATAATGCAGTAAAAACCGGTGACATGGATGCCGTAATAAAAAACTGCAATGAAGACGCATTTATTGACCTGAAGGGAACCGGTATTCTCTCCAGGAACCCGCTTCACAATATCAAATACCACTTTGTTGTAACAACAGCTATGCTGACGCGCTACTGTATTGACGGTGGCTTAGAGCCAGAACAGGCATACCGTCTCAGTGATTTCTATATTTTAAAAATGGATTCGTGTACGACGATCCGCCAGGTGGCAGATCTGCACCATGAAATGGCAAAAGACTTCACCGGTAAAATGATCCTCCAGAAAAAGAGCTCGATCCTTTCAAAACCGGTTATGCAATGTGTCGACTATATTTACAGTCATATCAAGGAACGGATCACGATCTCATCCCTTGCCGAATACACAGGACTTTCCGAGAATTACCTTTCCCGCGTATTCAAACAAAATCTCGGTGTATCGATCAGTGACTATGTCCGGGAGAAAAAGATCGAAAAGGCAACCCATCTGCTTCGCTATTCGGACAAGCCGATCGTTGAAATTGCCAATTATCTTTCCTTTTCCTCCCAGAGCCACTTTATTCAGATCTTTGAAAGTTACACCGGTCTTACCCCGAAAAAGTATCGGGATAAATATTACAAATCTATGTGGTAGAAAGTACCACCTCAATGGTATGACGTCCTTTTGCAGAAAGTGAATCAATTGCTTTTCTGCGCAGGCGTACTGCCTGATCTCCATCCTGTTCAAGCTTCACACCATCACACTCTGCACGTTCGATCTTCCTATCTTCCGGCAGGGCTTTCTTTGGATTATGGAAGAAAATATCAAATTTCTTGCCTGCAAACTCCAGATGAAGTGCCGCATTCCCGGCTTCATCAAACTGTTCCGGCATAAGTGACGGTGCAATGACAAGATCGCCAAGCTCACCTTTCACGCCATATACCGATGTGATCATCGTCAACATATACCAGCTTGCAGCCCCTGTCAGATATGCGTAAAGCCCCCTTCCATCGTTATCAAAATACTCTGGCAGACCCGGATACATCACACTGTTTTCCACATGCATTGCTGCATGGAGAAGTGTTTTCAACACCTGATGCCCTTCCTTCACAAATCCCTGTTTATAAAGCGCATTTCCATACATCACTGCCATATGGGAGAACACCGCTCCGTTTTCCTTCTCCCCGTATGCAAAACCAAACATACGTCCAAGGTCAAATTTTTCTTCTTTGAAATTGGTATTCAGCCGGTAACCACCTGCTTTTTCGTCGAACAAATAACGGTCTGCACTCTTTGTAATTGCCTGAATCTGTTCCGGCTCTGCGGTTCCGCTCATGATGGCAAACACCTGTCCGGTCAGCATCATGCGGACATCGCCTTCTTTGCAGTATTCCACTGCATTTCCATGGTTATCATAGTAGCCGTCAAACCATCCAAGACCATTTCCGGCATCTACCCATTCCTGCGTTCGGATATGCTTCATCAGCCAGTCCGCTTTCTCATCCAGATTATCTGCAATCTGATTCAACCGAAGCACTACCATATGTCCGGTCAGATTGTGTGCACAGCATTCCGTATAGACTTTAAGCAGATCCTGCTTCTTCTGTGGATTTTCATAAAGCTCCTCGTTTCCGACAAGCAGATACTCCATCTCCTTTGCAATCTCAATCCGGCTGATTCCGCTTACCCGTTCCAAATCTCTTAAGCACCTGGCAATGTCTTTTAAGTTGCCCGCATATGCACAGGTAAAGGCAACACTCTCCCCTTTCTCCCATGCCATGTCAAGCGCATCATTCCAGTCTGCTCCATGCAGACGCATCTCATTGTGGTCTCCAACATCATAAAAGGCACATAGATTCTGCAATAAAATATGTTCTAGCATTGTTCCAAAATATACTTCTCCAGTTTCCGTGCGCTGTTTATTGCCGTAAGCGCTGTTCCATTTGTTATCATGACTGGTTCCCCGTTTTGATTGCAAATCTTTAAAATATGGGATTTTCTCAAATAAGATTTCCATATCTCCTGTCTGATCCATATAAAGCTTTGTTGTCACAAATGGCCAGAATGCATGATCCATCCACACTCTTGTGATATTATTGCGGTCTGCAATAAATTCTCCCTGATTCTCCCCGATGATCGTTGCGTTTGTTCCGTCAATGCGGACGCCGCCATAATTGTCGACGATCATCTGACGGACAACCGATGGCTCCATGATAAGGAGTGCAAGACAGTCCTGCCAGAGATCTCTCCAGCCCCGTCCACCTTTTCCATAATCATGATACGGCAGGAAAGAGCATCCGTATATTCTTCGTAACACAGGCTGGAAACAGATCCATTTCAGATAATTGTCAACATCCTTATCTCCTGTCTCAAACGCAACATTTACCTTATCTATCCAGTGCTTTTTCACATCGGAAAGCATATTTTTTACCTGCTCTGCCGTGCGGCAGGAAGCGGTCATCTGTGGTATTGCTGCTGCATCATCTGTGATTCCGGCAAGCACGATATATGCTTTTTTCTCTCCCGGTGCAAGGGTAATATCTGGATAACGCATGGCACCAATGGCTTCTTTTCCCTCAATCTGCTCTCCGGCACTTCTTCCCGGCTTCTCTGTTCTTACCGCTTCCGGAATCAGGAAGGAACCACCCTCCCCGATAAACTCCTGAACCGTCGGATAAAATTCAATTGGTGCGTTTCCATTTTCATCCGATCCATTTACAAAATACGTCGTTTGATTTCTCTGATGTCCTCTTTCATCAAAGGAAAGCACCGGCTTTACTTCAATCCCATATTCCGTTGTCTGGATTCTGTGAAGCAGAGACGTTACATGTCGGTGGTCGCGGATGTTATCTGCACTTCTTCCATAGATTGGAATCGCTGCAACTGGTGTCAAGGTTTTATTTTCTTTTCCAGTGTTTTCCACTTCAACCATCATGACTTCCATAATGCCATCTAACGTCACAAAAGAGGTTGTTTCTGCTTTTAAGCCATATTTTTCAGAAGCTCTTGTCAGCTTCTGCCACATAAACCCTGCTTCTAACGTACTTTCATCCTGCCCTCCGGTAAAACGTGAAAGCTCCTGCTCCGCAGAAGCACCGCATACAGACCAGTATCCTTTTTCTTTTACACGGAACCAGAAGTTTCTGGTTCCGCGGTTATTGTGAAGATTCTCGATGCTGACCGGTTCAAGCAGGAAATGATTCTGGTCTGTTTTACTGTCTCCTCCAAGCATTGGAGTAATGCTTGATTTCAGCCCATGCTCTCCTGCGATTGGAAAATATAATCCGGTATAATTTTCCGGATCATGGATCACAAAGGTTCCATTCTGATCTTTAAATTCAATCTGTTTCATTCCATTCTCCTTGTATTGCTCATAACAAATAGGCGTTTGCCTGCTCATTATGAAAGATAAAGCTCAACTTCTGTCTCTTTCGTAAGTACGTCTGCCGGAATGTAGTTTCCTTCCATTTCCTGCCCATTTACCGTAAGCTTCTTACAACCGCTCTCTGCATGTCCCGGATTTTTTACGGTAATGTGCAGATGGCTTCCGCGGAAGTCCTTATTAATCTCAAATTCTTCCCATTCCTTTGGAACAGAAGGTGCAATATGAAGTCCATAGAAATCCGGACGCATACCAAGAATTCCTTCCACGCATCCCACCATTACGGTTGATGCAGTTCCAGTCAGCCAGTGCACATGGGAACGTCCAAAATTCGGACTCGCTTTTCCTTCGGTAAACTGACCGTAGCAATATGGCTCCAATCTGCGGATCTCTGCGCGGTCATTCTGCGCTGCTGGTGCATTTTCCATAAAGTAACCAAATGCCCGCTCTCCATGTCCACGAAGTGCTTCAGCAAGAATGATCCAGCCCTGTGACTGCGAGAAAATTCCCGCATTTTCTTTTGTTCCGGCATTATAGATAACCGCCAGCGCACCATCAAATGCATGTGCATGATATGGCGGATCCATAAGGATTGCCCCATATTCTGTATTCAGTCTGTCATACACCTGCTGCAACGCAAGATCTGCCTGTTCACCGGTTGCAAGACCACTGATCACCGCCCAGCTCTGTGGGTTTAACCACATATTTGCCTCCGGATCATCACGTTTTCCGATAACCTCTCCGCTTTCGGTAAATCCACGGATAAAGCGGTCTTCGTTCCAGCAGAGCTCCTGGATCAGCTTTCCAAGCTTTTCCTGGCTTTCTTCCAGATATTTGATGTATTCCTGATCATTTTTATATGCGGCAAACTCTTTTAAGATTGTCATCGCATAATAGAACTGTAACGCAACAAAGGATGACTCTCCGTCTTTCCCAAGCCGTAAACAGTCATTCCAGTCGGCATATAAGCCTGCCGGCATGCCATGCTTTCCAAGATGGTTCATGGAAAAATCGATCGCGCGCTTCAGATGTTCATATACTGTTCCCTCGTCCTTATTGGCAAATGGGATCACCTCATCAATAAATGCAACATTTCCGGTCTCAGCAACATATTTGTATACTGTCGGGAATAACCAGAGTGCATCATCCGCGCGGTATGCCGGATGTCCGGTCTCCTGTACGTAAGAAGCATCATCCGGTGTATCCTCATGTCCCGGATTGTGGGTAAATTTTACGAGTGGAAGCCCTCCACCGTTATCTACCTGTGCAGAAAGCATGAAACGGATCTTCTCTACCGCCATCTCCGGTGCAAGGTGGATCACACCCTGGATATCCTGTACAGTATCACGGTATCCATATCCGTTTCTCAGACCACAATAGGTAAAGGATGCGGCTCTTGACCAGATGAATGTCATAAAGCAATTATAGGCATTCCATGTATTGATCATCGTATTAAATTCATCGCTCGGTGTCTTAACCTGAAAATGTGATAGCTGCTTATGCCAGTATGAAATCAGTTCTTCCAGCTCTGCCTTGCATACCGCTCCAGTATCTGCATATGAGGCAATAATCTCTCCCGCCTCTTTATCATCCTTCATACCAACAAGGAATGCGATCTCCCGTGTCTCCCCCGGTGTAAGTGTCAATTCTGTTGTCAGCGCCCCACAGGCATTTTCATTATAATTGCCCTCATTATTTAAGCGTCCATTGATCACCCCCACCGGATTTCCATAGCCGTGGTATCTTCCAAGAAATTCTTCTTTATCACCACACCAGCTGTGTACACTGGCTCCCGCAAGTCCGAAAAACCGGTTTACAACGATCTTATTGTCAACCTCTTTTCCGTTTTCAATCTTATCCAAATTGGCATGGATCATCTGCCGTACACGATTTCCATTAAATACGCTTCTTGTGATAAACTGGGAATACTGTAAATTAACCTGATCCTGCTCATAGTTGCTGTTATTGGTAAACTCTGCATATCCAGTCACATTGATGCTTCTTGTCCGGTCGGAATTGTTGGTCAGTGCAAGATTCCATACCTCGTAGGATTTGTTTAAAGGTACATAATAACGCACTTCGGAATGGATACCACTGTAATCTGCCATCATTTTAGTATAAGCGGTTCCGTGATGGCACTCGCTCTTATACTCAGAAAGATCCTTCCCTACCGGCTGCCACGATGCCGACCAGAAATCTTTACTTTCATTATCGCGGATATAGATATATCTTCCCGGTTCATCAAACTGATTGAACACATATCTTAAAATTCTTCCATTTGCCCCAGATTTGGCAAAGCTGTATCCTCCTGCATTGTTGGATACGATCGCACCGTATTCCGGTGACCCAAGATAATTAACCCATGGTGCCGGGGTGTCCGGTCTTGTGATGATATATTCTTTTTTGGTTTCATCAAAATAGCCATATTTCATAATGTATACTCCATTCTAAAAATATTTTTGTTCCAATTATTTTATTGATTCTACATAACTATAACGTTACCCTTGTCCGAAAATATACAAGATTATTCTTTAAAATGTCAGATTCATGACCTATTATTTCTGTATTCAAAAATTCCCTAAACCGGATTATTTTCCCGTATACCAGAACAGGAGCGGACTATGCCGCTCCTGTGTGATTGCTGTCAATTCTATTAATTTTTAACAATGGAAACATCTGAAATACTGATCGTATGTTCTCCAATACTTTCCTCCAGATATCCCATGGTAAGATAAAATCCCATCTGATCCGTTGTTTCTTTTTCTTCCGGAATAGTCACATCATAGCTGTATGTATGCTCTCCTTCCTCCAGCTGGACATCTGCACCAGTATACCAGTCCCAGACATCCGGGATCATCAGTGCAAATTTGATCTTTCTTGCAACACTCGAATCCGCTGTAAATTTTACTGTATAGGAAGCTCCGGACTCTACTCTCAGATTTTTCTGGATAAACTGGCAGGAGTGTTCCTCTGTTCCCAGATCTTTGATCGTAAATACTGCTTTTTGATCTTCTACGGTAAGGCTGTTATCGTGAAGCAGGCTTGTCTCCCAGTGATCTGCATTGTTTTCTGCAAAATCGCCATTCTGAATCAGATTGCTTCCTGTTTCCACCGGTGCATCAATCTTCTCCAGTGTAATATCATCAATGCAGATCCTGTGCTGCTCTTTGATCTGCACACCATCCACTGCACCCATCGTCACATTAAAGATCGTATCCGTATCGGTATCATATGCCATCTGGAATTCACTGATAAAGGTCTGATACTCTCCATTCAGATCTACTACTTCCTGACAGTATGGTGTCCAGTCATCATTATGCGTTGCACCATTTCTCTGAAGCGCATAGGAAACCTTGCGGTCTTTGGAAGATTTCATCTTCAGGGAAAGACGATACCACTGATCCTTTTCCAGTTTCACGCCACTTTGCTTTAACTGGATATGCCAGTCCTGATCCCCTGTGTCATTGATCGTAAAGTCTGCTGCATTGTCCTCATTCAGGGAATCTACAACATACGTCACGTCAGACGGATTATAGCAGTATGCTTCAAAGCCTGCAAGCCCTGCGTTAAAGCTGCCATTTTTGATCAGACTGTCCTCTTCTATGCGGACCTGATCCAGATAAACCGTTGTTCCAAGTCCAAGATCAAAGAACAGGTTTTTATCTGTCATCTGCTCTTCCGTTGTAAAGGAATATGTAAAGGTCTCTTTCTCAGTTGTAATATCTGCCTGGAATGTCTGTCCCGCTGCGGTTACTGTCATCGTCTTTGGCTCATCTGCCTGTGCCGTAAAGCTCAACACATAGTTCGTTCCACCATTTAATGCAAGATCACTCTGTCCGACAAGCACCTCACCCTCTTTTGTTTCCGGTGCGCTTGTTACCTGAAGACGTCTGCCATCTGCAAGTGATGTTACCACAATGTCAGCATCTGCCTGATTGGTGATCTCCCAACTGCCAAGGCGTCCTTTTCCCTGCTCAAAGCTGCCGTTGTATACGCAGTTTCCGTCTGCTAATACTTTCTTTGTTGTATCCTCTTTGATCTCTTCATATCCGGTTTTTTCCACACGGACATTGGAAAGATGCACAGTTGCTGTCGATGCAGTATTTCCAAGGTTAAATTCCAGTCTTCCGTTTGCATCATCACTTCCTGTCATCTGAAATTCATAGGTATAGGTCTGTTTCTCCGTTGTCAGCTCCACGGTTGTGTCCGGAAGATAACGGGTATAATTGTGATCCGGTGCAGAAATGTCAGTGATCATCGTCCGGGCTTCGTCTGCATAAGCATCAAACGTCACTTTATATTTGCCACCTTTCTGCATCGGCAGGCCTGCCTGTACCAGCTGAATGCTGTAATCTGCGGTTCCCGCATCCGTTGTGCAGATCACCATTTCGTTATTTTTGATCTCCGCTGTTCCTTCACCGCTTAATTCAGTTAAAAATTTCCAGTCACTGTCATCATCCAGGTCTTCCGCTGTTGCGAAATCCCCATTGTTGATATAATTTCCTGTTGCATCCGGATCCCTTAATGAAACCTCTTTGACCGGTTTTTCAACATTTTCATCATAGCTGTCTTTCTGATAAACCTTAACATAATCGATGGCAAATGCCTGATCCTCATAGGTTGTATTTTCATCTGGATATCCAACCCATGAGCCGCCGACTGCAAGATTTAAGATCATATAAAATGGCTGATCAAATGGTGCCGGATAAGTAACCTCTCCGCCCTGACCTTCTTTTGCTGAAAACCAGTCAGACTCCTCATGGTATTTCACGCCATCGACATACCAGATGATTTTTCCCGGAAGCCATTCGCATGCATAGGTATGATAATTGTCTGCAAAATTGTCTTCCTCAGCGACAACATAAGTACCCTGGCTCTGATCATGTGGTTCTCCATAATGGATCGTTCCATAAAGCTTGTTGGTCTCCTGTCCCATAACCTCCATCATATCGATCTCACCACATTTCGGCCACTGTCCGTAAAGATTTTCATCCGTTGGCATCATCCAGAATGCCGGAAGATAGCCTTTTCCGGTTGGAACTTTTGCACGGCATTCAAAATATCCATATTTGAAATCATGCTTGTTCTGTGTGTTGACACGGCCAGATGTGTAGCTCTTTGTTCCATCTGCATTTACCGTCTCAACCGGTTTTAACAGCAGATTGCCGTCTTTTACCTGGATATTTGCATCCGAGTCTACATATTCCTGCCATTCACTGTTTACCCAGCCCGGCTCATGAAGCTCTACATTCCAGTCATCACGGTTTAAGGAATCCCCATTGAAGTCATCCTTCCACACTTCCTTATAGCCTTCTTTTTCCAAATAGTTCTCTGGCTGCTGTTCCGGCTTTGTGTCATCTGCATAACTCATTTTTGCAGTTAGTGTCACATCTTTGCCATCTGCTTTCACGTTTTTTGTTACCTCCTGTGTCTTTAAAGCTGTGCCAACAGACATATCATTCTCCGCAGCATTTACGGTGGTTGCCAATCCGGAACATGCTCCGCCTGCAAGCATTACTGCAAGGGCAAAGGATAACAGCCTTTTTGCTTTCTTTGCCTTTACTGCCACTGCACTGATGACCACACCTGCTGCAATCAGGCAAAACCAAAGCACTGCCTGCACCGGATCACCTGTGCCTGCACTTTTTGCCTGTTCATTCTTCTCCGTCTTAAGGCTGTTAGTCTGCACTGCTGAAACATTCTGGTTTCCGGAATTCTGTTCCGGATCTTTTGCCGGCTGCTGCTGACCCGGCTCACTCTGTTCCGGATTTTTCTGTTCCGGTTCTGTCTGTTCTGGTTCTTTTTCCGGCTCCTGCTGACCCGGTTCTGTCTGTTCTGGTTCTTTTCCCGGCTCCTGCTGACCCGGTTCTGTCTGTCCTGGTTTTGCTTCCTCGAGCTCCGGTGCATTCTTCTCTATCGTCTCTCCTGCTTCCAGACGTTCAATTGTCATTTTCCAGGTCGTATCCCCTGACGCTGCCCCATCAATCGTATAACCTTCCGGGATATTTCCTTCAACCGTAATATTTTCAATATCCTTCCCGGTTGTGTTCTCAATATGGATGGTCTCTTTGATAGTATCCCCCGCGCTATACTCCTCCTTATCTGTCACAATCGTCATCTGTGGCATGTCTGTCACCGTCTGCTCTGCTGCAACCGGTACTGCTCCAAGTGATAATACTGCTGCCGCAGCCATAATCCCAAGGAATTGCTTTCCTTTTCTCATTTCCCTCTCCTTTCACAAATAGATCTCTCCTATCAACTCCCATTTCGCTGTACCGTCCGCTAAAAAGCTTTCTGCATACAAACCATAATCAATATAACGTGCTTTTATGAAAGGAATATACTATATTCTTCCGAAAAATATCAGATTCATGACCTTTAATGTGTCACATTTACATAGTATTTTGACAAAAAATCACGGCATCGATTTTTATCTTATCGATACCGTGATCCTGCAACTTCTTTATGAAATTAAGATTTAGTGAATTGTATAGGTCAGTTCTTTAAAGTCTACAAAGAGTTCCGCAGATGCTTCCCCATTCACCCAGCGGATGGTAAGCGTCTGCTTTCCATTTTCTACTGTGATCTGCGCCCCATCAGCAAAAGCCTCTGATGTGTTCCGGAAGTGCAACAGTTCAAGCTGCTTTTTCACAACCTCCGCCTGCAATGCCGATGTAATCTGCTCCTTCGTCAGATTCGTGCGGTTGATTTCCTTATGACCAGATTCTCCGGCACGTTCTACCGCTGCATGGTCATTCTTCCCGGCAAAAAGATCCAGATACCAGATCTGTGGCTTGCCCGGCATAAACAGCTGGATCGCCCTTGCGATCAGAAGCTTTTGTTCCGATTCCCCAAGCGCACTGAAATACGTAGCATTGACCTGATAATAAACATTTTTCTGTCCATGCAGGTTTTTGATCATACCACCTCTGGCAACAATCGTATCGATCAGCTTCTGGATATCTGCTTCCGGAAGCAGACCTTTTAAGTCGAGCATCGGGATTCCGTCATGACAGCCTAACATATTGACCGTTTTTATCTTTTTATCAATCAGCTCCCTTGCCCAGTCTGCAAGATAACAGCTCCTCCCATTCTCAATGGCATCAATGACAAGTCCTGGAAGGAAAAAGTCATAGGTCATATATCCCTGTCTGGCAACCTTCTCATAGATTTTCCCTTCATAGGCTGCATGGATTTCCGGAAGCAGTGTCAGATGATATGGCTCTGCCTGCTCTTTTATTTTATCTAAAAGCTCCCATGTCTCCGGTTCATTTAAAAAGTTCTTTCTGCCCGGAGCCTTCGGTGCATAGGCAAACGCATCCAGTCTTACAATTGATGCACCATAAGATGCAATCGTTTTCAATGTATCCCGGTAAAATTCCCACACCTTCGGTGACTGGATATTCAAATCCATCTGTCCAAGATACTGCGGATAATGCTCCTCCTGATAAAAAGTATTCCAGTATGGACGTTTCGTACCATCTGGAAACCGTACCATAAGGATCGGAAGTCCCGGCTTCCGGAAAAACATATCCCTGATGTATTCCGGATCCGGTTGGATATATCCCTCATCGGTCATTGTCCCACAGCCTTCCCAGAACGCATTCCAGTCAATGAAAAAATCCTTATATCCCGAAGCATCGCCTTTTTCCACCAGATCCCTAAACTGTGGCGACTGTGCTGAAGCATGATTTAAGATAAAATCAAGCTTCAGGTCAATGCCAAGCTGTTTCAGCTGTTCCAGGTCATGCGCTGTTGCAAGGTCTTCATTCAATCCATAGTCGATTACGGAAAAGCCACGGTCAAGATCGGAATGATACAGACTTGGCAGAATGTAAAAAGAACCAAACACCTCCTTCATCTCCGGCTTCTGTAAAAGCTCCGTAATATCCGAAAGTGTTCCTCCAAGGCTGTCCGGATATGCATTAAGCATTGGTTTCTGATTCATAAATTTGTCCATCCTTTCCAAGTGTAATTGCTGCATGTTCTGCCTGTCTGAGCAGTTTTTTCTGTTCGAGGGCCACGACAAGCTGGATAAAATCACTTGCTGCATTCTCGTCCCTGCCTCTTCGGATTCTGCGCGCCTTCGTCTCCTCCGGTGAGCTGTCTAAATAAACCGGAATATCGACACCGGTTAAATCGTTACTTCCACCGTGTGTCCATTCCAGTATCAGAACGGAAACGCCCTGGAAATCAACCATTTCATACCAGATATCTCCATCCTCGCGCCCCATGTGTTTGATCTCAATACTGTCATCCCCGCGGTGGAATGCCCGGAGTACCTCATTCATACGGTCAAACTCCAGCTCCTCATTGCTGCCAAGATACGCCGCAAGACCTGGCTCTCCCTGCTCTTTATAAATACGTTCCCGCTCCTCATCATTCCGTTTCGGAATTCTTCGCGGATAATTGTCCCCTCCAAGCACATAACTGGAAATCCCGTCTGCAAAGAATAAGTGCTGTAGGCATTCTGCCATCGTGCTTTTTCCGGAACCGGAGCCTCCGAATAAGCTGACTACAATTCTGTTATCCGGATTTTCTGCGCCACTGCCTGCATTCATGCCCTGCATTCTGCCAGTAACGGCTTCATAAAGCCTTTTTGCCTCATCCATTTTTTTCATGGAAAACTGATATGCTTCATATTCCTCTTTTGCCTGTGGCAGAAGCAGACCATTCTGCATCAATGCTGCTCCGCCATAGACTTCACCGGAATTTTCTTCCAGATATAATCCGTCCGGATCTAGCCCCTTCAGTCTTACCCAGAGCGGAAGCGGATTTCCCTCTGCATTAAGCCGTACCGCACTGACAAGTGCGCAGTCTTTTTTCTCTGATACGCTCATCCATGCTGAGTAGGCATCCGTAAACGGATTGGACAGCCTGTAGTAATCTCCTTCCCGGATCAGCTCCTGATACATGCGGTATGTGGCAAGCTGCTTTTTAATCTGCGCTTTTTCCTCTGCGTCAAGCTTTGCTGGATCCAGCTCATATCCGAAGGTTCCTGCCATTGCCGTAACGCCCCTCGTATGCATGTTTGTCACCCTGCCGGTCTGGTGGTTCGGCACTGCAGATACATGGGAACCGACAACGGCTGCCGGGTAAAAGAATGATGTTCCATACTGGATTCTTGTACGGTTTATCGCATCTGTATTATCACTGCACCAGATCTGAGGCGTATAATATAACATTCCGGCATCAAATCTTCCACCGCCTCCGCTGCAGCCTTCAATCAGAATATCTGGATAATGCTTTGTCAGCTTCTCTAAAAACTCATACAGTCCAAGTACATAATCATAGGTAACATCCGGTGCATACACATCGGTCATGCTGCGGTTCATATCCCATTTGACATATTCGATATTTCCCTGATCGAGCACCCCGCATATCTGTCTAAATACTTCGTCACGTACTTCTTTCCTGGAAAAATCTAAAAGCAGCTGATTTCTTGAGCGGACCGGCCGACGTCCTTCCATAGTAAGTGCCCAGTCCGGATGCTTCCGGTAAAGCTCGCTGTCCTCACTTACCATCTCCGGTTCAATCCAGATACCAAATTTCACACCACACGCATTGACCCGTTCGATCAGCTCCGTAAGACTTCCACCAAGCTTTTCTTCATTGACCGTCCAGTCCCCAAGCGAAGAATTATCATCATTCCGCTTTCCGAACCAGCCGTCATCCATAACAACCATATCGATTCCAAGCTCGGATGCCTGTTTTGCCAGGTTTACGATCGTATCTCCGGTAAAGTCAAAATAAGCAGCTTCCCAGCTGTTGATCAGAACCGGACGGTTTTGATGCACGTATTTTCCTTTACAGATATGATTAAGAATACAGCGGTGATATTGTCTGGATAACTGTGTCAGTCCCTGTGCGGAATAGGATAGGACCACTTCCGGTGCCGTGATCGACTCCCCTTCCTCAAGGGAATAAGAAAACAGCTCATCAGAAAGTCCCATTGTAAACCTCGTCTGGTTAAACTGATCCTTCTCTGCCTCACAGAGGAAATTGCCACTGTATACAAAAAGCATACCATAACAGCCCCCGGCATCCTCTGTTGTTGCCGGCTCTGCAAGAATTACCCCCGGATTATACTGATGGCTTGACGTTCCGCGCCTGCTTCCGATCCGGAAGGTTCCGTGTCCAAGCGGTACACGTTCCAGATTCCGCTCCATCGCATGTCTTCCATAAAAACGGATCACATCATAATCTCCATGTGTCAGATCGAGACAAGCCGATAAAAGCCTGTTTACCGTGATCGTTTTCTTCCCGGTATTTTTCACGATCACACTTCTTGTGATGATATCCTCTTTTTCGAGTACTCCGTAATAAAGTAAAACCTCTGCCTGTACGTATGGATCGCGCAGGGTAATACAGAGTGTCTCTGCCTCGTTGTCTTGTGCATATACAGCGGGAAGCCCGGTAAGATGATATTTCCCCTTTGTTACCGTATGATTTACATAATGCAATGCAATCCCCTCATGCCCTTTGTCATCGGTAATACTGAGTGCATAACCGCGAAAATCCCCGGTCCCCAGTGTCGGATATTCCTGTGGCAGTGCATCCAGGGAATAGGTCCTGTCATTGCCCGCTTCATATGGATTCCCGGAAAATCCCCGGTCTGCGTAGCTGATGGACTTCTCCATCGTTCCCATTGTTTTCGGACCATAGTACAGATGCAGAAGATTTCCATACCGGTCTGCCTGCATCTGATATGTCGTATGCGCTGTATGCAGTGTAAAAATCCGTTTCTGTCTGTCATAAATAATTGCCATTGTAATTTCCCTCCCTATACTTATTCGAGCATGTGCCAATGCACATGATGCCCTCTCTGATTCTATGCGCATCCGTGCTGCTTCGCACTCCACATCTGATATATTTTCACTACGTTCATTATATCACTTCAAAATAGGAGCATCCATATCCATATCGTTCCTTTTCCTGTCATTTTGTGACAATATTGTTACAGTTCACATGTCACGCACATGAGGGGCAAAATACCTTTTGACCCTCATATCATCTTATATGAAAAAGGGAAACCGGAGCAAAATCTCCGGTTCCCCATTTTATAATAATTTCTATAACAGCTTTAAAACCTCTTCTCTGGACGGCATCACGCAAAGTGCACCCTTTTTGGTTGTAATCAGTGCTGCAGCTGCATTGGCAAAGGTAAGCATTTCCGCAATCTGTGCTCTGGAAAGCTCCATGCCATGCTTTAAAATATAATCCAGCACACATGCATCAAATGTATCTCCAGCTCCGGTCGTTTCAATCGTATCCGGCTGGATAAATGCCGGAATTTCAATCATTTCATCCTTATCATAAGCGCGGCTTCCGTCTTTTCCCATTGAGACAAGAATCAGCGGAATGTCAAAGCTTTCGCGGATTTTTGCCACACCCTTGGAATAATCCGTCTCCCCGGTGTACCATTCGATCTCGTTATCGGAAATTTTTAAGATGTCACACATGCCCATTCCATAGGCTACCTGTTCTTTGGCATCATCCAGACTTTCCCACAAAGGCTCTCTTAAATTCGGGTCAAACGAGATCAGCACATGATTCTTCTTCGCTGCATCAAGTGCTTTCTTTGTCGCTTCACGCACCCCCTCATGTGTCATGGAAAGTGTCCCGAAATGAAAAATCTTTGATTCTGCAATGACGCTCTCATCCACTTCATCCGCACAAAGCATCATATCCGCCCCCGGATTCCGGTAAAAGGAAAAGTCACGGTCTCCATCTTCTGCTGTATGCACAAACGCAAGTGTTGTGTGGATCTTATCATCTAAAAACAGATGATCGGTATTGATTCCAATCCCTGTCACCTTATCCTTAAGCAGATTCCCAAGATAATCATTTCCGACTTTCCCGATAAATGCTGTCTTATTTCCAAGCTTTGTCAGCATTGCAAGCACATTACATGGCGCACCGCCCGGATTCGCCTCAAATATAGGATTTCCCTGACCACTTAATCCATTTTCCGTAAAATCAATTAACAATTCTCCAAGTGCTGTTACATCTGCCATCTGACAAACCTCCCTTTTTGATTCTGATTCTCTTTTGTAAAGTAACGCTTCCAAATTCCCATATTCGAACAGGATTTCCATTGTTACTTTGTAAGCTCATATTTTACCAGCTTCATTTTTGCGCTTCCAAGCGCCTCAAATGTAATCTGATCTGCACAAAGCCCTGTATAATAAGTCATGGTTAACACCTGTTCGCCATCATTCACAAACACTTCTGCACTGTAGCGGTCTAGCACGATGCGAAGCTTTAATTTACCATTTTCTGTATTGACATGGCATTTTTTCTGATTCAGCGCTGCCCGTCTTGTTCCACAGCAGGTGCGGTCAAGCTCAACTGTTTTTTCAAATGGCCGGAATACAATATCCGAATGGAACTGGTCATCTGCTGCAACCGAAATCGTAAAACTGTGATACAGTTCCTTCTCATTTTCCGCTTCAAGCTCAATTGTCAGATCCACGGTTCTTCCACATACATCGTCCAGCTGAAGCTTCTTATCCACAATGACATTCTCATATTCTGTCTTTTTCGTATAGCACTGCTCCAACTCACGGACCGGCTTCTGGATCAGCTTTCCATCCTGGATTGCAAGTTCCCTTGGACAGCTCATCTGACCATACCATTTTGCATCATCCATACGCACAGAACAGGTATCCCAGTTCTGCATCCAGCCGATCATAACCCGTCTTCCATCTGGTGTTTTCGTTGTTTGTGGCGCATAAAAATCAATTCCATAATCAATGCTCTGGATCGATTCCTCGACAAATTTTTCATTTTCATCCATATGTCCGATCACCGCGATCGAAATATTGCCACAGCCAAAAGAAAGTCCATCTGCCTGCACATCCTGTGGGCTTGTAAGAAGCACCCACTTGCCATCCAGCTCAAAGAAATCCGGGCATTCCCACATTTTTCCATAACGGTTTCTGTTCTGAATTAAAATCTGATTGAATTTCCAGTCAAATCCATCTGCGCTTTCATATAAAAGAATCTGTCCGCTGCCATCTGCTGGTCTGCTTCCAACAACACAGTAGAACGTTCCATCCTCCGCTTTCCACATTTTCGGATCGCGGAAATCAATACGGCTTGCCCCTTCCGGGAGATCGGCCGCAGTCAGTACCGGATTGCCTGCATATTTTGTATAGGATACCCCATCTCCAACTGCCATGCACTGTGTCTGGATATCCACCATACTTCCATCTTCCTGCTCTTCCCTTGCAACACCTGTATACATCAGAAGCTGTCGTCCATCGGAAAGCACCTCTGCACTTCCGGAAAAGCAGCCTCCCGCATTGTCATACTCCTGATCCGGAGCAAGAGCAGCTGGAAGATGCTCCCATTGCAGCATGTCCTCGCTCACCGCATGTCCCCAATGCATCGGTCCCCAGTTTGTTTCATATGGGTTGTACTGGTAAAACATATGATATTTCCCATTATAATAGGAAAATCCATTCGGATCATTCATCCAGCCAGTCATCGGTGAAAGATGAAATGCCGGTCTCTCCTGTCTGGCAATCGTCTTTGCATGTGCGGCTTCATATTCATGTACCTGTTTTAATTTTTCACTGCTCATGTAGTTTCCTTTCTAAAACGGAGCTGAATCATTTTATCCAGCTCCGCATCCACTCATCCGTTATTTTTCCTGATCAGCATAATAAGCATCTAAGTATTTCTGGAAAAGTTCAAGGTACTCATCCAATCCATATGCTTCAAGCTCGCTGATATACTGATCCCAGTCTGCATCGGTAAATCCATTCATGATCCAATCCGATTTATTTGCATTGATCAGCTTCTCAATATCGGTCTGAAGATCAGATATCTTCTTGGTATCATCCTGTGACATAAATACATTTGGATATACATAATCTGAGTTCATATCTGGTGTATAGTACTCCTTGATCCAGTCCAGACGGTACTGCGCGTCATCCGGGCAGGTCACATAGACACCATAGTAATCATCTAAGATTGCAAGCGGCCCTCCAACAGCTTCTGCCTCTCTTACCTCTACCGGTGAAGCGTCCCCAAGCGGTGCATGCTTTAACATCTCGCCACCATCTGCATTGGTAGAAAGCTCAAAGATATCAAAATCATCATCCTCACCGTAGGTTCCCCAGTTATTCTGTGGAGACTGGAAAGGATCGTACATCTGATCAAGCCATGCACAAACCAGTGCCGGATTCTGTGCAACCGCAGTTACCACGCAGCGTCCACGGTCAAAACCACTTGTAAAGGATCCATTCTGCGGTGTGATATTTCTTGTATCAGCTGTTAATGCCGGAAGCGGAACCCAGTCTTCAAGATTGTCAATATTGGCAACATCCCAACTGAAGCATACTCCGTATCTTCCTGATTTTCCTTTTGCAACATAGGTAGACCATTCCTGCGTAAAGCTTTCGGTGTCGATCAGGCCTTCTTCATATAATTTATGAAGCCATGTAATACCATCCTTGTAACCATCCTGCGTTGCAGAGCAGATTACCTCTTTGTCATTGGTTACTCCAATATGACGTCCTTTATCTGCATCACCATAGCCCTCTCCAAATCCATTGATCAGGATGCTTGGATCCTGATCTCCGTCATTTACGATGCAGGACATTGGAATAATGTCACCGTCAATGTTAAATTTCTGCTGTAATTCCGATGCATGGTCCCGGAATGCAATCAGCACCTGCTCAAACTCGTCCGTTGTAGTCGGTACCTCAAGTCCAAGGAAATCCAGCCATTTCTTATTGATAAAACTCATATCTCCGACGGTCTGGATTGCCTCTTTTCCACTTCCAAGCTGCTCGATCCATGGAAGCGCCCAGATATGTCCATCCGTATCCGTACACATAGTTCTGTATTCCGGGTAGGTATCGAATACCTTCTTTAAGTTCGGCATATAAGCATCAATATACTCCTCAAGTGGGATAATAACGCCCTGTTTTGCGTATTTTAACAGATCATTATCACTGAATCCTGCCGTAAAAATAAAGTCTGTCATATCCTTGGTGTTTGCCATCTCAAGAGAGATCTTGTCGCTCCACTGATCAGCCTGAATCGCAGTCCAGTTAATTTCTACATTCGTCTTTTCCTGTAAACGCTCAAAAATTGTTCTTTTGTTCGGATCGGATTCCGTATTTGCCGGATAACTGATCGTTCCGGTCAGTGTTGCCTTTTCCTTAAGCGGAAATTCCAGTGTAGACTTGTCTACTTCTTTAAATGTTCCGTCATTCAAGCTCACATTTGACTTATTTCCGCAGCCTGTCATCATAGATGCAGCCATCGCTGCCACTAACACTGCGGATGTTGTTCTTTTCCATAATCCTTTTTTCATTTTAAAAACCCTCCATTTTTAACCTTTGACCGAGCCTGCCATAATTCCGCTGTCGAAATACTTCTGGAAAAACGGATACATCACTAAAAGTGGAAGACTCGATATAATAATAGTTGCATATTTTAACAGCTCTGCGAGCTGTGCGCGCTGTGCGGTACTCTGCATATCAGAGATCATGCCGGATTCAGGCTGATTTTGAATCAGAATCGATCGAAGTACAAGCTGTAACGGCTGTTTAGCCGAATCGTTCAGATAGATCATTGCGTCAAAATAGCTGTTCCACATACCGACAAACTGCCATAATGCCAGTGTTGCAATAATCGGCGCGCAGACCGGAAGCAGTATTTTAAAGAAAAATACAAGCTCATTAGCACCATCTACCTCAGCAGCCTCCCGGAGTTCTCCTGGAATACCCTGATAATAGGTTCTCGCAATGATCATATTCCACACGCTGAATGCCCCAGGCAGGATAATTGCCCACATGCTGTCTAATAATCCCAGTTTGGAAATCAATAAGTAGGTCGGGATCAGTCCTCCTCCAAAAAACATCGTAATCACGAAAATAACATTAAAGAACTTTCTTCCTTTAAAATCCCCGCGTGACATCGGATATGCTGCAAGCAATGTCACAACAACGGATACCACGGTAAATACAACCGAATAAATTACTGCATTTTTAAAACCAATCCAGATTGATGCATTGGACATGACACGTTCGTAAGCAGTCAGTGTCCATTTCGATACATCAAAGGTAATGCCCTTATTCTGCAGCGTTACCGGATCCATAAAGGAGGCAGCCACAATGTAAACCATCGGAATGATGATCGCAAGAACAAACAGCCCGATCAGTGTATATCCAATAGAAAGAATAATTTTATCCTGTAAGCCATATCTTGCGAACTGACTTTTTCTTTTCTTTTTCATGCTCTGCCTCCTTAGATACCTTTTCCATCATTCAGCTTCGATACGATCTTGTTTGCTGCAATCAGTAATATTACGTTAATTACCGTATTAAACAGACCGACCGCTGTTGAAAATCCATAGTCCCCATCCAGAAGACCTTTCTTATATACATAGGTTGAAATGATCTCCGATGTCGGAAGGTTCAGATCAGTCTGAAGTGCATATGCCTTTTCAAATCCGATACTTAAAATATTACCAACCTGCATAATAAGCTGAATTAAAACAAGATCCTTGATCGCTGGCCATTCAACCGCCTTGATCTGCTGGAAAATATTCGCGCCGTCAATCACTGCCGCCTCCTTCAGTTCCTGACTCGCATTGGATAATGCCGCCGTATACATAATGGATGCCCAGCCTGCTCCCTGCCAGATTCCACTTGCAATATAAATTGTCCGGAAAGCGGAAGGCATTGTCATAAAATTGATATTTGTTCCTAGCAGCCCATTGACCGGTCCTGTTACCGATAAGAAAATGCGTACAATACCACACAGTACGATTACCGAAATAAAATTCGGCAGATACAGTACCAGCT